>JAZNVD010000172.1:0-3232 GCA_045592645.1 Candidatus Ornithomonoglobus sp.
AGGGGGGTCCTGAAGGTCCGCATCCATTACAGCAATGTAGTCGCCTTTTGCGTTTTCAAGTCCTGCTAAAAGTCCTGCTTCCTTACCAAAGTTTCGCGAGAATGAAATGAATTTCACGCGACGGTCGGTTTTTGACATATCCTTAAGAACCTCTGCGGTCTTGTCCTTTGAGCCGTCGTCAACAAAAATGTATTCAAAGCTAACAGGATGAGTCTTGCTCATTTTATCCGAAAGCTTTGTAATCTCGTCATAAAAATAGGGTAGTGCCTGCTCCTCATTGTAGCAGGGAACAACAATACTTATCAGTTTCATTTTGTATCACCTATAAATTTCTCAATAATGTATCGGGGTCTGCGTTTTACTTCCTTGTACATCTTGCCGATGTATTCGCCGATAAGACCTGTACCCAACAGCTGAAGTCCGCCAATGAACCAGATTGAGCACATAATTGATGCCCATCCCGAATCGGTATGCCCCATAACTTTCTGTACAATTGCATATATTGCCATAACGATTGCAATTACGCAAGCAATAACACCAACTGTCGAAATCATACGGATTGGGTTAATGCTGAAGGATGTAATGCCGTCAAAAGCAAATGAAAGCATTTTCTTTAAGGGGTATTTGCTCTCGCCTGCAAAACGTTCGTTTCTGTCATAGTAAACACTGTCTGACTTATAACCGATAAGGGGAACAATACCGCGAAGGAAAAGGTTTCTTTCCTCAAACTCCGCAAGACCGTTCAGCGCATCCTTACTCATAAGACGGTAGTCTGCATGATTAAATACAATATTTACACCCATAAACTGCATAAGCTTATAGAAAGCAATTGCGGTTGTACGCTTAAAGAAGGTGTCCGTGTCACGCTTTTTGCGTACACCGTAAACCACGTGACATTCCTCGTCACGGAATTTTTTAATCATATCGGGAATAACATTTATGTCATCCTGCAAATCGGCATCGATTGAGATTGCACAATCGCACTTGTCCTTTATTGCCATAAGACCGCCGTATAGCGCGTTCTGGTGACCTGCATTGTGGGCAAGCTTAATACCGCAAACCTCTCTGTGCTCCTCCTGGAATTTTGAAATCAGCTCCCAGGTCTTGTCCTTTGAGCCGTCATCAACAAAAACAATTCTGCTTGATGATGAGATTAGTTCATCCCTGCGCATTTGCTCGAATAACACAAGCATTTGTTTGAGTGTTTCGGGAAGAACCTCCTCTTCGTTATAACAAGGCATAACAACGTATGCGTTTATAAGCTTTTTCATTATATTTCTCCTTTTGCGTTGTTCATAAGCTCTGTGAGCTGTGATTTATCAAATTTATGGACTTTATCGCAGAAGCTGCAGGTCATTTCAACCTCATTCTGTGAATTTATAAGCTCATTAAGCTCTTTCTTTCCCAGTGAAATCAATGCACGTTCCATTTTATCTCTTGAACATTTGCACTGGTACTGTGGTTTCGGGCAGTTGGTTTCGAGTATCATATCAAAACCGTCAGTTACGGCAAAAGCAATATCCTCGGCTGACATACCGTGGTCTATCATATCCGTAACGGGTGGAAGATTTTCAATAATTTCTGTTAATCTGTCGGCGTCGGCGTCTGTTGCTTCGGGCATAAGCTGAAGCATATATCCGCCTGCTGCCCTGATTGTAAGGTCAGTGTCTACAAGAACACCTAATGCAATGGCGGTGGGAATTTGCTCGCTTTTTGCAAAATAGTAGGTTAAATCTTCTGCGATTTCGCCTGAAATTAATGGTGTTCTGCCGATGTAGGGCTCCTTCAGGTTAAGGTCACGGATGACACTTAAGAAACCCTTGCCGACAGCTCCGCCAACATCAAGTTTTCCTCTTGCATTAGTTGGTAAATCTGCAGACGGGTTCTCGCAGTAGCCGCGGACACGGGAACTGCTGTCCGTTACCGCGACCATTAAGCCGATAGGTCCGTCACCCTTAATCTGAAGAGTGGTGGAGTCCTCCTCGCCCTTTAGCTGTGCACCCAATATTGCCGCAGCAGTAAGGAGTCTGCCCAACGCCGCAGATGCAGTCGCAGATGTATTATGAATACGGTGTGCCTCGTTTACGGTATCTGTAGTAATTGCCGTGAAAACACGTATAGCACCGTTAGTACTGTTTCCTCGAATTAAGCTGTCCATATATTACCTCCATTATATAATGTAAGTATACCACAAAAAAAGGGGATTGTCTATTGTTTTTTAAATGAAAAAAGACATCCTGAAGGATGTCTTTCTGGTGCCGATGATCGGGGTCGAACCGATACGGATTTTACTCCACTGGATTTTGAGTCCAGCGCGTCTGCCAATTCCACCACATCGGCGTTTTGGAACAGAAAATATATTATCATAAACCAATATAAAAGTCAACCCCTTTTTACGATTTTGGGGAAAAAGATTGAAAATCAATGGGGGATAGTGTATAATGTAAATATTATATTTATATGGGGATAATACTATGAAACTACCGGAAGAATTTTGTAACAGAATGAGGGAGCTTACGGGTGATGAGTATGATGATTTTATAAAATCATACAATACACAGATAAACCGTGGTATTCGTATTAATACGCTGAAGTGTAACGATATAGAAAAGATTGCGGAAAAGCTTGGTGTAAATGACAGGGTAGACTGGTGCCCAACGGGATTTTATGCAGGTGATGATGTAAGCGGCAGACATCCGTATCACGGTGCAGGTGTATTTTATTTTCAGGAGCCGTCGGCAATGTGTGTGGCGGAACATTTGCCCATAGATGAAGAAAGTAAAGTTCTTGACCTGTGTGCGGCACCGGGTGGTAAAACAACCCACATTGGTGCAAGAATGGGCAATCGCGGTTTGCTTGTAGCCAATGAAATTATTTCAAAACGTGCGGCAATTTTGTCGGAGAATGTGGAGAGAATGGGACTTACAAATACAATTGTAACAAACGAATCCCCCACAAAACTGGCAGAGAAGTTCCCGGGATATTTTGACGGGATAATCGTTGATGCTCCCTGCTCGGGTGAGGGAATGTTCAGGAAAGAGCCGCAGGCGGTTGAGGAATGGAGTGTTGCACACACTCTTTCCTGCGGTGTCAGACAAAAAAATATTTTAGACGACGCATATAAAATGCTTAAATGCGGAGGATATTTAATGTACTCCACCTGCACATTCTCTTATGATGAAAATGAAGCAGTTGTAAAGTATATGATGGATACTTATAATATGGAGCTTTG
>JAZNVD010000173.1:0-3473 GCA_045592645.1 Candidatus Ornithomonoglobus sp.
CACAGAACGACATGGCTACGATCCGACTTGTATAACAGAAGTGACAGAGCCCTGTGTTATGACAATAAATGAGATTGCAGACAAGTATAAGGGACAGAAAACTGTTTTACTCGGGGACGGGGTTCTTATACATTATGATGAACTGATTAAACATGGTTTTAAATTTGCACCTGTGCAGCTTATGGAAACAAGAGCAAGTGCACTTTGTGCAGCTGCAATGTATGCCTTTAAAAATAATGAATTAACTGATTACAACGGGGTTTTACCCTTATATCTGAGGAAATCCCAGGCAGAGAGAGAATACGAAAGGAAAATGGAGCAATGATAGCTATAGGATGTGACCACGGCGGTTTTGAATTAAAGGAGCATATTTTAAAGCACCTTGCAGAAACCGGTGTTGAATATAAAGATTATGGAGCTTATTCAGAGGACAGCATAGACTATCCTGACTGTGCAAAACCTGTTTGTAAAGCAATTCAGGATGGTATTGCAACAGCAGGTATTCTTATTTGCGGTACAGGTATAGGTATCAGTATGGCCGCAAATAAACATAAGGGCATACGTGCTGCGTTATGCGGTGATGTATATAGTGCAAAAATGACCAAAATGCACAATGATGCAAATGTTATTTGTTTAGGCGGCAGAGTAACAGGCAGAGAGCTTGCATTTATGATTATTGATACATGGCTTGCGACTGAATTTGAAGGTGGCAGACACGCTGCAAGAATTAAAAAGATACATGAGATTGAAAACGCCCAGTGATATTTTCAATTTTATAATCATATAATTCTTTAATGTTAACAATTCCCGGCAATTATTCATAATATATCACATATCCAGTAACAGAGGTGATATTATGAATAAGCTGGTAATAGAAGGTGGAGTGCCACTTAAGGGTGAACTTAAGGTTCAGGGCGCAAAAAACGCAGTATTGCCAATATTGGCAGCAACAATACTGGCAGAGGGTGAATGTGAGTTAAAGAATTGTCCTGATTTAAGGGACGTTGAAAAAACCCAAACAATACTGACACAGCTTGGATGTAAAGTTAAAAGACATAAAAACACTATACGAGTTAATCCTCTTGGTATTAATAATTTCATAGTTGATGAAAAATTAATGCGTGAGATGCGGTCGTCCATAATTCTTTTAGGCTCAATTATATCAGTATGCAAGAAAGCCTATATAGGATTACCTGGCGGATGCCCCATTGGTTTGAGGCCAATAGACCTACATATTAAAGCTTTAAAAAAAATGGGTGTTTCAGTAACAGAAGAGCACGGATATTTAAAATGTGAATGTAATAAGCTTAAAGGAACGGACATTCATCTCGATTTTCCAAGTGTGGGTGCGACTGAAAACATTATGCTTGCCGCGGTTAAAGCAGAGGGAACAACACATATCACCAATGCTGCAAGAGAACCGGAGATTTATGACCTGGCAATGTTTTTAAAGAGCCTTGGCGCGAAAATCACGGGTGCAGGCACAAGTCATATTACAATTCACGGTGTCAAAAAGCTTGGAGCTTCTTCATACACAATAATGCCTGACAGAATTGTTGCACAAACGTACCTGATTGCTGCAATGATTACAAAGGGAAATATCGTGCTGACGGATGTTAATCCTAATCATATGACATCAGTTCTTGCTCTTATGAGTGAGATGGGGGCGGAAATTGAATATAATGAAAATACCATAAGTCTTATCAGTGGTGACATAATTAAAAATGCACACATAATTAAGACTATGCCATATCCTGGTTTTCCGACAGACATTCAGTCACCTTTTATGGCATTGACAACTCTTGCAGAGGGAACCAGTGTTTTTGTAGAGAATATATTTGAAAACAGGTTCAGGCATGTTAATGAATTGATAAGAATGGGTGCAGATATAAAAGTAGAGGGAAGAAGTGCAGTTGTAACAGGTGTAGAAAAATTATACGGAGCAAACGTTGATGCATATGAGCTGCGTGGAGGAGCTGCACTTGTTGTTGCAGCATTAGCTGCCGAAGGAAGAACAGAGGTAACGGGTACTCAATATATTGACAGAGGTTATGACTGTATTGAGAAAAATCTTGCTCAATGCGGTGCCAGAATACAACGTATACATATATAAACAAGGTGAATTAAATGGAAAACAAGCGTAAAAACAAAGAAATGTCCTTTAAAAGAGAAGACGCCTCGTCTCGTACACATGAAAATGCCTCAGGTGTACGAAACGAGACACTAAATAAATCTTACGGGACAAGAAAAATAAATAATCCGTCCCGCCAGAAACGATATAATGAACGTGAAATTGCAGAAGAGGCAATGAAATTAAGGCGTGGAATAAGTGAAGCGGAAAAACACCGTCAGATGGAGAAAGCAAGGAAGCAGGAAAGGCTTAAAAGACAACGCATACAGGCGTTGGTTGGTTTCATTGTTGCTCTTGCGACAGCTGTTGTTATTTTGTTTATGACACCTTTGTTTAATATAAGAGAAGTAAGACTTACAGGAAACAACACAGTACATAAAGAAGTAATTAACGAAAAAATAGGCTATGTTGTAGGTGCGAATCTGTTTAGTACAAGCTCAACAAAGATTGAAAAAAAGATGTGTGAAATTCCGCAGGTAAGTGCAGTGGAGGTCAGAAAACACATTTTCCCGACATATCTTGAGTTATTTATAACGGAAAGCACCCCTGCGGCATACTTGCTTGCAGGTTCAAGTACAATCGTTATTGATTCGGATTTAAGAGTAATTGATGATGCCGACGCTTTTAATAAGGACAAGCTTCCTAACATAAGTGGAATCAGCGTTACAGACTATCAGTTGAATTCTCCGTTAAATATCAAAACGGATGAACAAAAGGATGTTATATCAACACTCTTAAAGTCACTTGAGAGTCTTGGGTTAATTGATGACGTAACATATATAAGTGTTGACGATTTAACATCAATAAAGTTTAATTACGATAACAGAATTGAAGTTCTTTGTGGTTCGCAATTGGAGCTTGACAGAAAAATCAGGATGTTCAGTGAGTCTATCAAAACATCAATTATAAAAGATAATTCCATTGGAGTTTTTGACGTAAGCGTGCCGGGGAAGGCGTCTTATGAATCATAATATATGAAATTGTAGAAATATATAGAAAATTATAATAATTTTGTGTAATTTTACTATTGAATAATTATATAAAAGGTTGTACAATAGAATGTGTATGTTCATACCTTTTTGAACATTATTTTGTTTTGTAAACTACGAAGGAGGATAATAAAATGAGTGCTATGCCTATTGGAATAGAAGAAAACACCGTAGTTGAAGGCGCAAGAATTAAGGTTGTAGGTGTCGGTGGCGGTGGTAACAATGCTGTTGACAGAATGATTGAAGCAGGTGTTAATAAGGCAGAATTTATCTGCGTTAATACAGATGCACAGCAGTTGACTAACGTTAAGGCAAAGACAGTTTTGCAGATTGGTGCAAAGCTTACAAATGGT
>JAZNVD010000174.1:0-4874 GCA_045592645.1 Candidatus Ornithomonoglobus sp.
GACGTTGAAACACGGTATGTTTACCGCTACAAGGAGAAATAAAAACCAATCAATCAGGGAGAGGAGATATCGGATGTTTCAGGGAAAGAACAAAGCAATAACCTTCAGTTATGATGACGGAGTAACGCAGGATGTAAGGCTTATTGAAATATTCAATAAATATAATCTTAAAGCTACATTTAACCTCAATTCAGAGCTTTTAGGACAGGAAAATTATCTTATCCGTGACGGAGCAGAGATTGGACATATTAAAAACAAGGCGGAGGATGTGCGTCATATTTATGAGGGGCACGAGGTTGCGGTGCATACCCTTACTCATCCCCACCTGCCAAAGGTAACGGATGAAAAGGAGATTATCCGACAGGTGGATGAGGACAGACTGAAGTTGTCCGACCTTGTGGGCTATGAGGTATTTGGTATGGCATACCCCGGCGGTCCTCCCAACTGTGATAGCCGTGTTGCAAAGATAATAAAGGAAAATACGCCCATTAAATATGCCCGTTCCTTTGATGTTACAAAGAGCTTTGATGTGTATAATGATTTGTATCAGTACAAGGGAACACTCTATCACCACGGAAACTGGGATGATTTATTCACAATGGGTGAGGAGTTTATAAATCTTAAGACGGATACACCCAAGGTGTTTTACATCTGGGGACACGCTTATGAGTTTGACATTTTCCCCGAACGCTGGGAGCAGTTTGAGGAGTTCTGTCAGATGATTAGCAACCGTCCCGATATATTCTACGGTACCAATTCAGAGGTATTAACATAATTTGATTATTTTAATTATAAAAAAGTGCTTTTTAGTAAACAAAAGGCACTTTTTTATTGATTTTTATTAAATTTAATGATAATATAGTAAGAGAAATATCAAATAACTATGGTTAATAAATCAAATACAAGTGATTTCATATATGCTATGATTTTCATATGGAGGGAGGGATTAGAAATGTCAGTACCTGATAAAAATGTCAGATTTGAATATGACAAGGCGAGTCTTGATAAACCCCTTCCTTTTGGTGCATACAGAGTTTATCAGATTGGTGATATAAGCACCGACAGAAGCTATCACTGCGGAGAGCATAAACAGGTGTGTCACGAGCTTGCTTATGTAATAAAGGGTGAGGCAGATATTCTTTTAGGGAAAGATGTTCACCGTGTAAAGGCAGGAACGCTTATTTTCATCCCCTTTGGCTGTAATCACGACATATACAGCCGCAGTGACGATTACCGCAGTAACCATATCGGGTTTATGATAGAAAACGGTGTCGGTGATGACAAGCTTTTGGAAGATTATTACAATAATCTTGCCCCCTTATGTGTTCAGGGAATAAAAAACATCAGGTATGCTTTTTATAACATACTTTCCAATATGTATAACAATGACGAGTTTTCAACAAAGCTTCTGGCAGATTCGGTGAGAAATTTACTGATTTCAGCACTGCGGTCGTTTCGGGGCGGATGCGACTGGCAGTATTCTGTTGAAACGGGGAATGAGAGAAATGTTCTTATTTCGCAGGTGTGTGCACACATTGATGCGTCAGTGGAGAACAAAGACGTTTTAAAGGAGCTGCCGCAACATTTTAATTACAGCTACTCACACATTTCCAATGTGTTTTCAAAAGCAATGAATATGAGCCTTAAGGATTATTTTCTTATGCGACGGTATGAGAAAGCCTGCGAGCTTTTAAGAAGCGGTCTGCCCGTAACGGACGTTGCAGAGAAGGTGGGGTACAGTTCTATCCACGCCTTCAGCCATTTCTTTGCTGCCCGTGAAGGAGTAGCCCCGGGAGTTTATCAGAGAAAAACTAAATCAGGAGGAGATTTATAATGAAAAAAACAGGACCTATTACAGGAACATTTATTGATGACATTACATACGATATTCCGTCATCAAACTGGACAAGAAAAGAGTGGAAGAAAGATTTTGACAATATGCAGAAGATTGGCATTGACACATTGATCTTTATCCGCGGCGGTTTTGAGGACAAGAGTGTGTTCCCGTCAAAAGTGTTGGGTACAACCCACGAGGATGACTTTGCAGGCTTCGTATTTGAGGAAGCGGCAAAGCGTAATATGAACGTGTATTTCGGTATGTATATTTCAAATCTTGACTGGAACGGCGGCGACGCTATGGGCGAGATTAATATGAATAAGAAGTTCCTTCCCGAGGTGCTTTCACGCTACGGTGATTATCCCTCATTCAAGGGTTGGTACATCCCCCAGGAGCAGAGCCACGATATTCTGAACTTTGGTGAAATAATGCGTGGAATGAGTCAGCTTTGTAAGGAGATTGACCCCAGCCGTGAGGTGCTTATAAGCCCCTTCTTCCACACTCATATTACAAGCCCCTATAATGACCGTGGCTATACTCCCGAGGAGCACTTTGAGGCGTGGGATAAGCTTTTCAGCTACGGCGGTGAGGCAATTGATATTTGTGCATTCCAGGACGGCACAGCACCCCTTGCACAGATGGACGATTACTTCGGCAAAACAAAGGAGCTTTGTGATAAGTACAACATCCGTCACTGGGTAAATGCAGAAACCTTTGAACGTGACGTAAGATGTATGTATTATCCCATACCCTTTAATATGTTAAAGCAAAGACTTGAGCATCACAAGAATTATGCGGAGAAGATTATTACATTTGAGTTCTCACACTTCTTAAGCCCGCAGTCAATTTATCCGTCAGCAAGAAATCTGAATAATTTGTACAAAAAGCATTATTTAAAGTAATAAGTCCGAATAAGTCACCCATAAAGCACTTCTAAGCTCGCTTGCGTACACGGAGTACAGTCGCGCTAGCTTATCAGCGCTTTCTCGATAATTTCTTCGAACTTATCAACGTGTCATTTGAAAAAGAGAGGAATTTGGCAATGAACAAGAAACTATTAAAAATACAGAAATGGGCAAAGGCAGAGCTTGAAACATCAGTTAATTTCTGGTTAAAGAACGGTATTGATAAAGTAAACGGCGGATGCTATACCTGCCTTGACCGTGAGGGAAATATTTATTCAACTGATAAGAGTGTATGGATGCAGGGCAGATGCGGTTGGATGTTTGCAAGACTTTGCAATCAGTACGGCAACCGTCCCGAGTGGCTTGAGGCATCAAAGAGCTGTCTTGATTTTCTGGAGAACCATTGTATAAACCACGAAATGGGCGGTAGAATGTATTTCACAGTAACCGCCGACGGTAAGCCCTTAAGACAACGCCGTTATCAGTTCTCCGAGGGCTTTTATGTAATAGCCAATATTGAGTACTACGGTGCAACGGGTGATACTGTACATCTTGAACGTGCAAGAAAGTATTATGATTTCTTATATCAGTTGGATAACGGACTTATTGATGACCCCGTAGGTATGCCACCCAAGACAGAGGCTCAAACAAGACCTATGCGTGGTCTTGCCAATCCTATGATTTTCCTGAATACTACTGCAATTATGCGTATGTATGACAAGGAGAATAAGGAGAAGTACGATAAGTATTCAAAGGAATGTACTGACGCAATTATTAATTATCATTACAAGCCCGACCTTGGTTGTACATTGGAGGCGGTTGCCCCCGACGGTACACCCATTCTTGATGTAACACAGGGAAGAGTTGTAAACCCGGGTCATGACATTGAGTGTGCGTGGTTTTTGATTGAAGAGGCACTGTACCGTAAAGACAAGGATATTATGGACAATGCCGTTGGTATTTACAAGAATGCCCTTGAAAAGGGCTGGGATAAGCAGTATGGCGGTCTGTTCTCATTTATTGACTGTCTTGGCAATCCCCCCGAGGCATATGAGCACGATATGAAGCTGTGGTGGCCTCATAATGAGCTTATGATAGCATCACTTATGCTATATAAGGAAACAGGTGACAAGTTCTACCTTGACTGGCTTGAAAAAACAAGAGAGTACTGTGACAAGGTATTCTGTGACCATACATACGGTGAGTGGTACGGCTATCTCCGTCGTGACGGCAAGCCCACAATGCCCTCAACCAAGGGCAGTACCTTTAAAGGCCCCTTCCACGTGCCGAGATGTCTTATGGCATTGGATAAATTAATTGACGAAATGAAATAAGACCGATGCCTTTAGCGCAGACCGTTCAAAGGCAAAAATTTGGTTGGTAATTGTAAATAAGTTGAAATCCGTGAAAGCTCACGGATTTCTTTTTATATAAGCCTTTGAACTACGAACAAAACGCACCACTCGGAGTACACACGTACACTGTCGGGTGTGTTTCGTCCGTTCTGCATCTAAATTCATCTGGTCTTTATGTGAGGATTTGTAAACTCAAATTGACAAAAACGGCAAAACGCACCACTCGGAGTACACACGTACGCCGTCGGGTGCGTTTTATTGGTTCTGCATCTATAATGTCGTTGTTTTACAATTCTTGTTTAATCCTTTTATTTTGTGGTATATATGTAATAAGAGGATAGTTCACTTGTGACACGACAGTAAAGAAAGGCAAAAATTATGAAACTAAAGAAAAAAGTAATAAATGTGCAAAAACGGGCACGTCCCTGTTGCACGTTATATGCTAGGCCAATTGATAATATGAAGGATGGTGATTACTCTGTCGAATCACTGAATTATATGGAGGCAAAAGAAATAAACATTAATAGCTGTAATAGTGCAAACAAAGATACATATAATGTGGTGTTTGGCTTTATGCAACGCACAAAGGCAAACAGTTATTCAGGTTTTGATGGTGGTGCGGCATGGAGTTCAGAGAAAGGAGACCATGTTAGTGGAGGGGGATCTATTGTCAATGATCCGCCTTGGTATGCTTTTGGAGACAAACTATACTATGTGAAAAGATATCAAATCACATGGTACAAGTATGTAGAGAAAGACTCAAACGGAAATCCAACT
>JAZNVD010000175.1:0-4438 GCA_045592645.1 Candidatus Ornithomonoglobus sp.
TGGATAAGTACCATTTATTAATCTAGATTCAAATTTTAAATTTCCTGTTTTAAACAAAAAAAGCAACCTTTTCAGGTTGCTTTTTTTGTTGTTATCTTATCTCTGTACACGGCCTGAACCGTCGCCGCCTACCAATGTCTCAACTTCTTCTCTAGTTACAAGGTTGAAGTCGCCGGGAATTGTATGCTTAAGAGCTGATGCAGCAACACCGAACTCAAGAGCATCCTTGAAGTTCTTACCGTCAACGAAACCGCAGATTGTACCGCCTGCAAAGCTATCGCCACCGCCAACACGGTCAACGATAGGAGCAATTCTGTACTCTCTTGAGTGATAGAACTCATCAGTATCAGCTGAATAGATACATGCTGACCAGCCATTATCTGATGCTGAGTGTGAAACTCTTAATGATGAGATAACGTACTTAAAGCCGAACTTTGCAACCATCTGCTTGAAGATGCTCTCGTAACCTGCAAGGTTAAGCTCACCTGATGTTACATCTGTATTCTCGGGCTTGAAGCCAAGTACCTTGTCAGCATCTTCCTCGTTACCGATACAAACGTCAACATACTGCATAAGGTTTGACATAACTCTCTGTGCCTTCTCTGATGACCAAAGCTTCTTTCTGAAGTTAAGGGCACATGAAACTGTTACACCGTGAGCCTTTGCCGCCTTACAAGCAGCCTCTGTAAGAACTGCTGCAGCATCTGAAACGGCAGGAGTGATACCTGTAAAGTGGAACCAGTCTGCACCGTCAAAAATCTTATCAAAATCAAAATCTTCAGCTACTGCTGTTGCGATTGATGAATTTGCACGGTCATAAGTTACGTTTGAAGCACGCATTGCAGCGCCTGTTTCAAGGAAATAGATTCCTAATCTGTCGCCGCCCTTTGCGATGTTCTTTGTTTCTACGCCGTACTTGCGAAGAGCTGCTACTGCACACTCACCGATGGGGTTCTTGGGAACCTTTGTTACAAACTCTGCATCGTGACCGTAGTTTGCAAGTGAAACTGCAACGTTAGCCTCGCCGCCGCCGTAGTTAATGTCGAACTGTGTAGCCTGTATGTACTTCTGATTTCCGGGTGTTGAAAGACGAAGCATTATCTCACCCATTGTTACAACTTTTGCCATAATAGTTAATTTCCTTTCTTATTTTGCAAGCTCTGCTCTTGCAGCCTTAATGTTAGCAATAAACTTCTTTGCAGTTTCAGTAATCTGCTCGTAGTCACCGGTCTTTGCACCCTTTGTAAGTGATGAACCTGCACCTACTGCAACAACGCCTGCCTTAATCCATTCGCCAACGTTATCAGCATCAACACCGCCTGTAGGCATCATCTGTGCCTGAGGAAGAGGTCCCTTAATGTCCTTTATAATGGTAGGTCCGAACAAATCAGCAGGGAATATCTTAACAATATCTGCACCTGCCTCCATAGCTGTAATAACTTCTGTTATTGTAGCACAGCCGGGCATATAGGGAACTCTGTAGCGGTTACAAAGCTTTGCTGTCTCGGGGTTAAATGCGGGTGAAACAACGAAGTTTGCACCTGCTAAAATTGCAAGTCTTGCAGTTTCAGGGTCAAGAACTGTGCCTGCACCCAGCATCATCTCGCCGTTCTTGTACTTTTCCGCAAGTGCTGCGATAACCTTGTCCGCACCGGGAACTGTAAATGTAAGCTCAATACCTGTACATCCACCTGCAAGACAAGCATCTGCAATCTTAATGGCTTCATCAGCCGAGTTCGCACGTACAACGGCAACAAGACCGCAGTCTGTCAGCTGATTTAAAACCTGTTCTTTTTTAATCATGGTAGTTTTGCCTCCTATAATATTATTCCAATTGTATTTTAACATAAAACAATCTATATTTCAAGGGCTTTTCTTCCATAAATTTTGTAAATTTTTGTCACGGGGTTTCGTAAAGAATTATTGATTTTTACCAACTGATGTTGTATAATAAAAAAAGAGGTGATAAAATGTTCGGGTACGAAGTTTTCCATAAGGACCTTTTAATGACACTTATTGATACTGTCCGTAAAGGTACAAATGCAAACACATATATTTTTGAGGGCGTGGCAGGTCTTGGCAAACACGAGAGTGCAAGACTTTTTGCAAAGGCCCTTGTTTGCAATGAAAAACACACTGCACCCTGTGACACCTGCTCCGCCTGCCGTGAGGCACAGGCAACCTCTCACCCCGATATTATATTTGTAAAACCTGAAAAGGACAAAGCGACAATCGGTGCTGACACCGCACGTGACGCAATAACGGAGGCTCTTATAAAGCCCTTTTATAATCGGCATAAGGTTTTTATAATTGACGACGGTGATATTCTTACACCCCAGGCACAGAACACCTTGCTTAAGATAATTGAGGAACCACCCGAATATGCGGTGTTTATAATTGTATGTACCAACGCAGAGATTTTACTTGAAACGGTGCGTTCCCGTGCCATTACAGTTACATTCTCTCCCCTTCCTGACAGTGTAGTAAGAGAATATATAGAAAACAAGTTCCCCGACGAGGCAAGAATTGATTTTCTTGTGAAATACTGTGCAGGAATTCCCAAATCTGCAGACCTTATTATTTCAGACGAGAGCTTTGACACAATGCGTGAGGAGGTTTTAAACCTCATACCGCGTCTTCTTTCAAAGAACAAAGCATACGCCTATGATGTTGCAGAATATGTAGAAAACAACAAAGACCGTGCAGGTGAGATTTACGATATGATGCTACTGTATCTTCGTGATGCGGTAATTTATGCAATGGGCAAGGACGACAGGGTTATAAACACGGATAAGCTTGAAAAAATAAGCATTTTAGGCTCAAAATACGAGCCACAGCTATTAGCTAAAGCCATTGACGAAATAATGGTAGCAAAGAAAATGCTTGAACGCCACGTTAAAACATCAGCAACGGCACTACACGCAGGCTTAAGTATAAAATAAAAGAAAGCAATGAATTACTCATTGCTTTCTTCTTTATTTTCAGAATTTATATTTAACGATACTAATATACCATGATTGTCAAATATCTCATATAGGTGTATAACCTTTTCTTCGTCAGGAATATTTCTCTGCAATTCAACATATACATCCCTTACTATATCCAGGCTTTTTGAACTTACTGCTTTTTCATAATTCAAATCTATTTCCTTGATTTGCTGATATACCATATCCGCAATAATATACCGTAAAACCTCTTCCGTTCCTGCGTTCATTTGCCTTTCTCCTTTACAATTAAAAAATGCGTGACCGAAGTTAAATGACGATAAGGAAGAAAGGCGAAAATGTGTTATGCAGCCGGATTGATACGATATTGTAGAAAATTAAATTTTGGAGGATTTTACAATGAAATCAATATTTGAACAGAACGGCGGAACATACACAAAAGTTGGAGATTATTATATTCCTAATATCACAGTACCCGACACGAAGAATTACAATATCGGTAAGTATGGGAATTTAAGAAAAACGTTCCTGAAAGAGCATCACAAATCTTACTATACCGTTTTATTTATGGAGGGCAAATTGTTTGAACACCTTGCCGAGATAGACGAAACTTGCCATAAGTACCTAAAAGATATGATAACAAAAATGGCAGAACAAGAAGGTATTACGGAACAGTTAAAGGCAACAGACCAAATGGCTTGGGTACAGAAAATGAACTCAATCAAGCTCCGAGCAGAAGAAGTCATAATGTGTGAATATGTGTACGGAGGTTTTGAAGAATGAAAAAGTTATCTATAATTTTAATAACAATATCAATATTAGCAAGTGCATTTATAGTAAATGCTGCTCCTGTTCCAAGAGAATCAGCCCCCTGTAATGCAACGGAACATCAAATCATAGTTGTGGAAAGATATATCAGCGGAATTTTGGACGAGGTTAAAAATGGTATGGGATATGCTAATGCAAAAGCTAAATCAAACCGCATTTTCTTTAATGCTTGGATTAACAGACAGACAAGCGGTTACAGCTACGGAGAACTTACGGCTATTGCAAATAACGCAATATTTCAATATAGAGATATGTATTTAAGACCTAATTTCTACATAGAGACCGAAGAAAAGGACAGAGCTATAATTGCAGAGGTTATTACACAGTACGCAAACGGCGAGATTGATTATACCAAAGCAGAATTTTACGCCCGTGTGAAAATATATCAATCCGTCAATCCTGCATTTAACCCCAATGAAGAATTTGCAAAAAACACTTGCTACCGGGATATTCCAACAGTTGACAATAGCTTATTTACCATAGCGAGGAAAATATTATTAAATGCTTAATAACAGTTAATCAGCAACAATCACCTTGCCGAATGGCAAGGTGATTGAGTTTAGTAGTGGAGGTGCAAAAACACACATTTTTATTGTTTTTCTATCTCATTATTTATGATAGGAGATTCAGGATATAACCAACTTATATTAACCCCTATTTGTTTT
>JAZNVD010000176.1:0-2983 GCA_045592645.1 Candidatus Ornithomonoglobus sp.
GGTCAGGTTGCAAAGCGTCAGGCAGTAACTAATGCAGACAGAACAATTATGTCTATAAAGAGAAAGATGGGTACTGCCGAAAAGGTTGAAATTGATGGAAAAGCATACACACCACAGGAAATCAGTGCTATGATTTTATCAAAGCTGAAGGCTGATGCAGAAAGCTACCTTGGTGAAACAGTAACACAGGCAGTTATTACTGTTCCTGCATACTTTAACGACTCACAACGTCAGGCAACAAAGGACGCAGGTAAAATTGCAGGTCTTGAAGTATTAAGAATTATAAACGAGCCAACAGCCGCAGCTCTTGCATATGGTATGAGCGATAAGGACCAGACAATAATGGTATATGACCTTGGCGGCGGCACTTTTGACGTATCAATTCTTGAAATTGGTGACGGTGTATTTGAAGTATTATCAACAAACGGTGATACAAAGCTTGGCGGTGACGACTTCGACCAAAGAGTAATCGACTATCTTGTATCAGAATTTAAAAAGAGCGAGGGTGTTGACCTTTCAACAGACAAGATGGCTATGCAAAGACTAAAGGAAGCTGCTGAAAAGACAAAGATTGAGCTTTCAACCACAACAACATCAAATGTAAATCTGCCGTTTATTACTGCTGATGCAACAGGTCCAAAGCATCTTGATATCACAGTAACAAAGGCTAAATTCGACGAATTAACTGCAGATTTGGTAGACAGAACTTTGGTATCTATAAGAAATGCTATGAAGGATGCAGATTTAAGTGCATCAGATATCGACGAGGTTCTTCTTGTTGGTGGTTCATCAAGAATTCCTGCAGTACAGGAAGCTGTTAAAAAAGAAATGAATAAAGAACCGCACAAGGGCATTAACCCTGATGAATGTGTTGCAGTTGGTGCAGCAAGACAGGCAGGTGTGCTTGGCGGCGAAGAAACAGGCGTACTTCTTCTTGATGTAACACCTCTTTCACTTGGTATAGAAACAATGGGCGGAGTTTTTACAAAGCTTATTGAAAGAAACACAACAATCCCAACAAAGAAATCACAAATCTTCTCAACTGCTGCAGATGGTCAGACTTCAGTTGAAGTTCACGTTGCACAGGGCGAAAGGGAAATGATACAATACAACAAAACACTTGGCAGATTTAATCTTACAGGTATTGCTTCAGGTCCAGGTGGTGTTCCGCAGATTGAAGTAACCTTTGATATCGACGCAAATGGTATTGTTAATGTTTCTGCAAAGGATTTGGGAACAGGCAACGAGCAGAAGATTACTATTACTGCTTCAACAAATCTGTCTGACGAGGATATTGAAAAGGCTGTAAAAGAAGCCGAGAAATATGCCGAGGAGGATAAAAAGAGAAAAGAAGAGGTAGAAACAAGAAATAATGCCGAATCTTTGGTATATCAGTCAGAAAAAACTCTTGGCGAAATTGGCGACAAGGTTGACAGTGCCGACAAAGACGCTATAACAGCTGAAATAGAGAAGGTTAAGGAAGCTCTAAAGGGTACAGATACAGAGGCAATAAAGGCTGCAACAGAAAGTCTGCAGCAAAAATTCTTTGCAATGTCTGAAAAGCTGTACCAACAAGCAAACCCACAGGGTGCACAACCGGGCGGCGAAGGCTTTAACCCCAACGAGGGAGCTGCTCAAGGCGATGATAATGTTTACGAGGCAGATTACCGTGAGGTTGATAACGACTAATTAGAAAATCAATAAAAAAGCACAGCAAATAAGTTGTTGTGCTTTTTTGAAAAGAAAACCTTTACAAAACTTAAAATATATTGTATAATTAAATGCGGTAGGTGAAAAAATTGGCTGATAAAAGAGATTATTACGAGGTCCTTGGTGTAAACAAGGGTGCGAGTGATGCAGATATAAAAAAAGCATACAGAAAAGAAGCGAAAAAATATCATCCCGATTTAAACCCGGGCAACGCCGAGGCAGAGGCAAAGTTCAAAGAGGTTAATGAGGCATATAGCGTTTTGTCGGACCCCGATAAAAAATCACGCTACGACCAGTTTGGTCACGCAGGTGTAGACCCCAACTTTGGTGCGGGCGGTGGCGGATTTAACGGAGCAGGCTTCGATTTTGGCGATATATTTGGTGATATATTTGGCGGCTTTGGCGGTTTTGGGGGCGGCGGACGTCGTAACGGACCAAGACGCGGTGCCGATTTAAGACAGATTGTTACTATAGATTTTACCGAAGCAGCCTTTGGTACAAAGAAGAAGATAAACATTTCATCACAGGAAAAATGCAACACCTGTAACGGAAGCGGTGCAAAGCCGGGAACAAGTCCTGTTACCTGTTCCAGATGCCGTGGAACAGGTCAGATACAAATTCAGCAACGCACAATGCTTGGATATATGACAAATGTTTCAACCTGTCCGGAATGTAACGGAGCAGGTAAAAAGATAACCGACCCGTGCCGTGATTGCAGAGGCACAGGTAAGGTGCGTGTGAATAAAACTGTTGAGGTTGATATCCCTGCAGGTATTGATGACGGGCAGACAATGCAGCTGTCGGGCAAGGGAGAAGCAGGCGACAAGGGCGGACCAAACGGCGATTTGCTTTTAACTATACGTGTTAAACGTCACGAAATATTCAAAAGAGAGGGAAATGACGTATATCTTTCAATGCCCGTTTCGGTTGTTCAGGCAATATTGGGTGCAAAGCTTAAAGTTCCCACAATAGATGGCCCTGTTGAATATGATATTCCCGAGGGCACTCAACCCGGCACGCGTTTTCGTTTGCGTGGCAAGGGTATTCCGTTCCTGCGAGGCAAGGGCAGAGGTGACCAATACGTTATAGTAGACGTGGAAATTCCTAAAAATCTTTCCGATAAGCAAAAGGAAATTCTAAAGGAATTTGATGATGAGGCATTATATAAAAAGAAAAAAGGCTTTATAGATAAAATGAAGGAATTATTTAATTAATAGATGTCCTTTAAAAAACGAAAGGAATGACAATATATGCAACCTAATATATACAAATT
>JAZNVD010000177.1:0-6665 GCA_045592645.1 Candidatus Ornithomonoglobus sp.
GGTGTCAGTTACGCTTAACGGTGAGGAAATTCAGTTCGACCAACCCCCTGTAATTGTGGATGGGAGAACATTAGTACCACTTCGTGCTATATTTGAGGCTATGGGAGCGACCGTAGCGTGGGACGGTACAACTAAAACTGCAACAGGTTGCGGTAAGCAAGGTTATGATGTTATTGTTACAGAGAATAGTGACATAGCCTACATAGATGGTTTTCCATATAAATTAGACGTACCTGTAAAAAATCACAATGGAAGATTATTAGCTCCTGCAAGATTTGTTGCTGAAGCTTTTGGCGGATATGTGGACTGGGATGATTCAACGAAGACCGTAGAAATTCAATCTTTTTCTGCAGATGTAAGTGACAATCGTTCTTATGATGAAAATGCAAGATACTCAACTTGTTATGAAGCCGCAATGACTCACGGAAGGCTGGTGTATATTGCAGATGGTTATAAAGCAGTCTTTTTAAGAAGCGGATATATTGATAAAGTCGGTAATCAATATAAATTTGTAAATTCTCAGGAGATTTCAGACCAAAGGTATTATTTTAATATTGCGAACGAATTAGTGACAGATTATGAGTTGGCGAAACGATTAGATTATGTTTATAACGTAAATAATAATGAATATGAAGGCCGAAGTGAATATTGGACGAAAAAAGCAAATGTAAATAATGAAATGGCAGAATTCAAGGAAACGTATTCTTTAGCAGTAGATTTATTAAAAACAGGTGCAACTTTCCTGAATGCAGGATATGTCATGTATGATACTGGGAAACTCGTTTTTGATCAAATGGTTGTGGGCACAATATATCCTCCATATGCAGGAGCTGCATTAAAAAGCCTTCCTTCAGATCTTGCTAAATCTACTACTCGTATGGGATTCGATGGAATAATTTTATGCGGACTGGTAGGAAGTGTTGACGAATTTAATGGCTATTGTGATACCATTGCAGAAATATATAATAAATACGGACATGGATATATAACAAGTTTAGAAGATGCAGAACAGTTTATGACAGCTATTTCAGGCCAATATCTGCTTATAAAGCAAGCAGATGCCGTTGGTTTGTATCTCAAAACCACATATCCTCAAAAAACAGTGCCGGGAGTTATAGGAGATTTTGCAAATAATATTGTAATCAATTTTATAGGAACTCCTAAATTAGATAAGATTTTAGATAGCAAGAAAAACCTGAAAAAAGTGTATAATGGAGTAGGCGAGATAAAAACCTATATAGAAGGAATAAATGCCGAAGGAAATGTTATTATATGTAAAAACGGAACAGATGCATTTTATGATGCGCAGGATATGGTAATGAGAAATTACACATTAAATGAAACTAATTCAAAATACGTAGAGTTAATCCAGCAATGATGTTAAGCAGATAACACACAACCCCGCATAGGAATGCGGGGTTGTTTTTGTATTTAATTATACATATCCATAAACTCCCCTGACGCTGACCTCGCCGGCGTTAACGCAGATTTTTCCATCGGGGGTGGTAATAATAAGCTCGCCTGTGTCTGTTACTCCCGTTGCAGTGCCTTTAACTGTACGATTTTCATAAATCGCTTGAACGGGGCGGTTTATATTTATACAATAGCATTCATATTCTTCCCGTAATGTTTTAAAATCACATTCAAGGAGGGTTTCAAGCTCGTTTAAAATATTTGCCACAAGCTTTGACGGGTTAACTCCCGTAAGAGTTGTTGCGGGAATAGCTTTTGAAACCTTATTATTAATATTAATGCCAATTCCGCAGATAACTGCATCGTCACGGCGTTCACATAAAATTCCGCAGACCTTTCTGCCGTCAATTACAATGTCGTTGGGCCACTTGATTTCACCCTTTCCAAAGGCACGGCGGACTGCAATGGCACAAACCAACGTAATCACCGCAGGAGTGTTCTTTGCAGGCAGAATAACTGACATATATACTCCGCCTTTATTTGATTCCCATTCGCGTCCAAGACGTCCCCTGCCTGCAGTCTGTTTGTCGGCAATAACCAAAGTGCCGTGATTATCGTGCAACTCCTTTGCTATACGGTTGGTTGAATCACATTCTTTAAAATGCAATATTTCCCGTCCTAATAAGTGGGTTTTAAGGTGGCGATTTACCAGTTTTGGTGACACTTTCTTCCTATATAATAGCATATTATTTTTCTTTCTTTTCCATTGCTTCAAAAACGTACTGCTCCAGCGCATCCCACTCGGCAATTTTACCGCTTTTGATTCCCATATCAATTTCGGGAACACGGGTGACAAGCCTTGTCAGTTTTTCCTGTGAGAAATGACGGGCATTTTCGGCGTGTTTACCTGCAAGCCAGGGTGATCCGCCTAAAAGTGCGGCGGCCTCGTTTTTGTTTGTGATATTTGAAAGCTTTAACCGCAACATCTTTTCCATATTTGAATATATAAGATACATAACGCCAAAGGCACTTTCCTTTTGCGTTTTAAGATTATTGATAATGGAGAAAACCTTTCCGATATCTCCTGCAATAATACCGTCTACCATATCGAAAATTTTAACGGTCATTGACTTTGAAACAACACGGTCAACATCGGACTTGTAAATTACCTCGTCGCAGAAATTAATCAGCTTGTCAAGTTCATTTGACAAAGAGTTAAGCCCGGGGTCGATTACATCAACAAGGTATTCTGCTACGCTTGGCTCAAGCTTCTTGCCGTAAGATTTTGCTTTGCGTACTGCCCATGAAACAAGTTCTGCAGTGGGCAGAAATTCACATTTAACGGCAAAGCCTGCTTTTCCTGCAAGCTTAAACAAACTGCTTCGGGCATCTACGTTCTTTTCGCAGAATATCACAACCGTATCGTCGGACAGCCTTGAAAATTTGCTTTCCCAGAAAGCTTTTTCGTCCTCATTGGGAGGGACAAGTCCGCCCTTGCGCTGAAGAATGAAGATATTACTGTCACGGATAAAGAGAATTCGTTTATCCGTCATCATTGGCATACCCTCAAAGGCATCGTCATAAATATTATAATTGGCAGTGCCTTCAATTTTAATTCTGTTAAACTCCTCAAGTCCGCCGTCGGGCACCATATCAAAAATCTTCTGAATATAATGCTCCTTAAGATATTCCTCTTCACCGTAGAAAAGGTAAAGCTTCTGGAGTTTGCCGTTATTCAGTTGTTCTTTAAGGGTAACAATATCATTTGCTTTAGCCATAAAAAACTCCTTAGAAAATTAACATCAATACATAAGCTGCCGCAGCGGTGCCTGCCGCAACGGTACAAAGTCCGCGCCCGAAAAATGCAAGAATAATTCCCACAACTGCCGCACCAACTCCTGCAATGGGATTGCCCACGGCGTGGAAAATGGCGGGGAAGGTCATAGCACTCAAAACGGTGTAGGGGATATAGTGTAAAAATGAACGTATAAATCTGTTCTTTATCTCCTTGCGTATAAGCAGTAGAGGCATAACACGGATAATATATGTAATGCCGAACATAACTGCAAGATATATAATAAAGTTATTCTCCATCTGTTGCGTCCTCCTCTACGGGGAAAATCAATGCACCCACAACTGATGCTACAACGGCACAGATAATAACGGAGAAGCCGCTTGAAACCGCGTCAAATACAGGGACATAATAAATAACACAACTGATAAGAATTGCAAGCAATGTTATCATAGCTGTCTTACGGCATTTTTTTGCATCGGGAATTACGATTGCAATAAACATACCGTAGATTGCAACGGCTAATGCCGAGCATAACATTTCGGGCAACAACTGACCAAAAACAGCACCCAGAAGTGTACCTAAAGCCCACCCGATATAGGGCAAGGTTGCAAGACCGAAAAAGTAAATCGGTCTTACGGGCTTGGTACGGCTTACGGCAACTGCATATATTTCGTCGGTCAACGCATAACCCAACACCAAAGCGTGTATACGTTTAAAAGATTTATCAAGCTTTTGCGACAGGGATATTCCCATTAGTGAGTATCTTAAATTAATAATAAACTGTGACAGACCAAGCTCAAAATACGAGCCCCCTGCAGTAATAATACCAAGTCCTGCAAACTGTCCTGCCGAGGTCAGGTTAGTCATTGAAATCAGGACGGCTTCAATAGAGGTCAGACCGCCTGCAACAGCGGCAATGCCAAATGAGAAAGCAACGGCTAAATAACCTAATGCAATGGGTATTCCGTCAACAATTCCGGTTAAAAACAAATTTCTTCTCATCAGAGTTTCTTCCTTAATAATACATAGTTATCCTCTTAAGGGGATTTAGATATAGATTTTCGTTTCAACGAAAATCATCCACAATTACGCATTACGCACTTCGCATTAGAATTATATCACAATATAATTCCCTGTGTCAACTTTTGCAAAAAATAAAAAAATGAAAAAACCTATGGAAATCTCCCAAGAAATATGTTACAATAAATATATAACGGATAGATTTTTGTAAGGGGGCGAAAAAATGATAAATTTTGAAAGTTTTTTTGATAGCGCAATCAAGTTTCTGCGTTTGATAAGTTTTACCGATATACTTGATGTATTTGTGGTAACCATTGCTGTGTACTATTTTATGAAGGCAATACGAGGCACCCGTGCGGTACAGCTTGTGAAGGGTATTTTTGTAATAGTAGCAATTTATATGATAAGCGGACTGCTTAATATGCACACATTAAACTACATATTAAATACAGTTGTACAGGTTGCTATGTTCGGAGTTATTGTAATATTCCAACCCGAGCTCCGCAGCTTGCTTGAGAAAATGGGTCAGCTTAAGGCAGGTAAATTTATCGGAGCCGCTTTCAATATATCTTCTCAGGGAAAAGCCCTTACGGATGTGATTTCAAATATCAGCACTGCCGCATCGCAGATGGCAGAAACAAGAACGGGTGCGTTGATAGTAATTGAAAGAATGACACGCCTGGGTGAATATATGAACAGTGGCACAAAAATCAATGCCGATGTTTCGGTTGAGCTTATGAAAAATATATTTGCTCCAAACACACCGCTACACGACGGCGCAGTTATTGTCCGTGAGAACAAGATTATAACGGCGGGGTGTGTTTTGCCCTTAACGGCAAACTCCAACCTTGCAAGTGAACTTGGTACGCGCCATCGTGCTGCACTGGGCTTAAGTGAAACATCTGATGCAGTTGTTGTTGTAGTTTCAGAGGAAACAGGCAAGATTTCCATTGCAGTAAACGGTTCACTTACAAGAAACCTTACGCGCCTTACATTAAACAAGGCACTTACAAAGCTATTGGTTAAGGAAGAAGAAAACGCAGAGTCGGGCAAGAAAGTACGGCTCCGTATACTTAAATAAGGGGGTGGATATATGGCAGCTAAAAAAAAGGCAGGCAGTTCAAGACTGAAATATTTGATTTTATCGGTTATAATTGCAATTGTTGCGTGGACGGTTGTGGCATACACCACTGACCCGGATATGACCAGAACCATTAATGGTGTAAAGGTAGAACTTTCAGGGACAGAAGAGCTGGTTGAGAAGGGCCTTATGGTTCTGGATATGGATGAGCTCCCTAAAATGTCTGTAAAGGTAACGGGCAAGCGTAGTGATATTATGAATGTTATGGATGATATGCGCGTTGTTCTTGACCTTTCCGCAATTGACAGTGCAGGTAACTATGAAGTAATGGGCAGTGTAAAAATGCCGTCCTCCCGTGTCAGTGTGGATAAAATCATATCTGACGGAGTAAATATTGTTATTGACAAGGTGGAAACCCGGGAGGTAAGTGTTCTTATATACCAGGACGGCCAGGTAGAGGGAAAGATAGTAGAAACGAAGCCTAAAACAGCAACCGTTGCGATAACGGGAGCAACCTCCGAACTTGATCAGATTAACGGAACATATGCGACAATTGATTTAAATACCGTAAAGGAGGAAGGACAAGCTACATTGGCTGTTGCTATTGCTCCCAAAAGTGGTGTAAATATAGACAATCTGAAAACTCTTGTGTTACAGACAAAGGAGATAGAGGTGGAAAATGTTTTCTATGAGCCGAGAGAAGTTCCTGTATATGTAACATCAAAAGATGTGGAAGGGTTTGATATAGACCAGACAAAAACTCTGGTAACTCCCGAAAAGGTTACAATCGGTGTGAAGGAGGGCTATAATATTCCCGTAATCACCGCCACGATATCGGAGCATATTGACCATGAAATAGAAGTGGAGCTTAACGGTGCTGATGCAGTTTATATTCCACAGGATTCGAGAAAGGTTATGGTTACACCTGCGTGGGTGGAGGTCCTGAACTAAAAAAACGGCGAAAGCCTTTTTTTAGTTCAGTGCGGAATGCGGAATTATAGAAAAATAAAATATTAAAAAAATTTTAAGAAAAGTGGAACTTTAAAAAAAATATGCCGTCTAACAGTATGTAACCCATGATATAGTCAAATTATCAATGAAAATTTGATAACCCAACTATGACTTGGTAAATTGTTACAAATTTATTTCAAATTCGTGATAATTGAAAAAAGTCTATTGACATATCGGAGGTTTAATAGTACAATATATGATAGCAAACTTGGATAATCAGGTAGAAGTGTTATTTTAAGTTTGTTACCGTAATATTGAGAGAGCTTTCGGCAAAGCAGGTTAAAGTTCGTCAGTTCTCGATGTCGCCTACTTGCATAGGTGATGGAAGTAAGACCGATGAGTAAA
>JAZNVD010000178.1:0-5194 GCA_045592645.1 Candidatus Ornithomonoglobus sp.
GGACCAATGTTTTCATAAGCGCAAAAACGGGTTACGGTATGGACAAGCTTATGGATGCCATTTTTGAAACGGCACCCGGCAGAAAACGTGAGCATACACTTTTAATACCTTACAGTGACGGTGGAGTTTTAAATGAACTTCACAGTAATGAGAAGGTATTATCTGAAGATTATACAGGTGAGGGGACACTGGTAAAAGTTCTTCTGGATAACGCAGTGTATAACAAGCTGAAAGAATATGAAGCAGGTGATGACAGTGTCTAAACGGGATATATATAAAACCGTCGGGCAGGAGTCAGAAACACTGCTTATAGAAAAGAAATCAAAATTTATTTCCCACGTAATGCCCGTGGCAACGGAGGAGGATGCAATAGCATACTTAAATAAAGTACGGTCAACATATCCCGATGCCACTCATAATGTTTATGCGTATATAATTGACGAGAATAATATTTTCCGCTATTCCGACGACGGTGAGCCCGGCGGAACGGCAGGGATGCCTGTCCTTGATACCATCCGTAATATGGGGCTTGTGGATGTAGTGGTTGTAATCACACGATACTTTGGTGGCACTCTTTTAGGAACGGGTGGTCTTGTCCGTGCTTACAGCGGTTCTGCAAAGCAGGGGCTTATTGCATCAGGTGTTATTGAGAGAACAATGTGCAACATCGTTTCCGTCAAAACCGATTATGATTTGGTAGGAAAGCTTCAGTACAGCTTTGCCAACGGAGGGTATACTGTGGTTGATACGGTATATGAAAAAGATGTAACATTTTTCATTGCATCACCCAAGGCGGATACGGACAGACTAATAAGGGAGCTGGTCGAGCTTACAAACGGTCGCGCAGTAATTGAAACTGTCGCAGAAAAATATGTTGATAAAGAAATTTAATAAATATACAAAGAAAGGAAGATAAAAATGGAGATTAAGTTAACAGCACAGAGCTTTGACGGAGAGGTTATTAAATCAGAGGTTCCTGTATTGGTAGACTTCTGGGCACCCTGGTGCGGACCTTGTCAGATGTTAGGACCAATAATTGCAGAGATTGCAGAGGAATATGACGGCAAAGCCAAGATTTGCAAAGTAAACGTTGATGAGGAAGGTGAGCTTGCATCACAGAATGCAATTGTTTCAATTCCCACAGTTATTGTCTTTAAGGACGGTAAAGCGGTTGAACGTGTGGTTGGTGCACATTCCTTTGACGATTATGCAGATTTAATAGAAAAATACATCTGAAATGAATAAAAATTCACAATTTAACTGATTTTGCAGAAAATACTTGCATTTTTATTCAATATAGTGTATAATAGCCATATAATAAAAACGGGTTGCTTGACTTTTTGTAGGGAACCCGATTTTTACTTGAAAGGGATAAAAGATGTTAGAGCAGATTATACAATATGACAAAGAATTTTATATGAACACCTTTGGTGACAGGCTTCCCGTTTCATTTACCCACGGCGAGGGAATGAAGCTCTATGCAGACAACGGGGATGTGTATTATGATTTCCTTGGTGGAATTGCCGTTAATGCAATCGGACACAGTCACCCCAAATTCAAAGAAGCACTTAAAAACCAGCTTGATAAGTTGGTACACACATCAAGCTTGTATTACATAGAAAATCAGGCAAAGCTTGCAAAGAAGCTTGTGGAGAGTACCTGCGCTGACAAGGCATTTTTCTGCAACAGTGGTGCAGAGGCAAACGAGGGTGCGTTCAAGCTTGCAAAAATTTATTTTTACAAGCAGAATATTGACCGCTATGAGATTTTGTCCCTTGACCATTCATTCCACGGCAGAACTTTAGCAACGGTTGCGGCAACGGGACAAAGACATTATCAGGCACCGTATGAGCCGTTGACACCAGGCTTCAAGCAGATTGAGCCCAACAGTATAGATGCAGTTAAAGAGGCTATAACACCTAAAACGGCGGCAATTATAGTTGAGCTTGTTCAGGGCGAGAGTGGTGTTCACGCAATGGATGTTGAATATGCAAAAACACTCCGTAAGCTTTGTGGCGATGAGGGAATTTTACTTATTGTTGACGAGGTACAGACGGGTATGGGCAGAACGGGTAAGTTGTTTGCTCACGAACTTTACGGCATTGAACCTGACATATTCACCTGTGCCAAAGCATTGGGCGGAGGTATTCCAATCGGTGCAGTATGTGCCAAGGCAAAGGTTGCGGCGGCATTTGAACCGGGTGACCACGGTACAACCTTTGGCGGTAATCCCTTTGCAACGGCGGCAGGACTTGCTGTGTTTGATATAATGGAAAGGGAAAATCTTGTGGAGAACTCCAAGGTAATGGGTGAGGTAATGCTCAGAAGGCTTTGTGAGCTTCAGAAGAAGTATCCCCATAAAATTGTTGATGTAAGAGGTGCAGGCTTACTTGTTGGTGTTGAGGTTAAGCCTGATATTGCAAAGGCAGTATTTAACGGACTTCACGAAAGAAAGATATTGACAAGTCTATGCAAGGGTCTTACAATAAGAGTTGCACCACCTTTAAACATTACAGAGAAGGAAATTGATATTTATGTATCAGCACTGGATGATACATTAAGTTCATTATAAAGGAGAAAAGAAAATGACAGATTTAATCAGCTTACACGACTTAACATCAGAGGAAATTGAAAACCTTTTAAAGCTTGGATTAAAGTTAAAGGATGAGCAGAAAAAGGACATACCTCATCCCATATTAAAAGGTAAAACTCTGGGTATGATTTTTACAAAATCATCAACAAGAACACGTGTATCCTTTGAGGTTGGTATGACCCAGCTTGGCGGATATCCCTTGTTCTTATCATCAAATGATATTCAGCTGGGCAGAGGTGAGACAATTCACGATACTGCAAAGGTGTTGGAAAGATACCTTGACGGTATTATGATTCGTACATATGCACACAGTGATGTTATTGAGCTTGCGGAGGAGGCTAATATTCCCGTAATCAATGCTCTTACTGACCTTTTGCACCCCTGTCAGGTGCTTGCTGACCTTATGACTACATATGAGCATAAGGGCAAGCTTGAGGGCTTGAAATTTGCATATATTGGTGACGGTAACAATATGGCACACTCAATTATGTACGGTTGTGCAAAGGCAGGACTTGACTGTGCTATTGCAACCCCTGCAGGTTATCAGTGCGATGCAGAGGTTGTGGAGAATGCAAAGGACGACTTCAAGAAGTCAGGCAGAAGCCTTATTCTTACAGAAGACCCCATTGAAGCAATCAAGAATGCTGATGTTGTTTATACAGATACATGGGTATCAATGGGTCAGGAGGCAGAAAAGGCTGAAAGACAGAGAATCTTTATGCCCTATCAGGTAAACGGAGAGTTATTCTCTCACGCAAAGGATGATGCAGTATTTATGCACTGTCTGCCTGCATACCGTGGCTTTGAGGTTACAGAGGATGTTATTGACGGACCCCAGAGTGTTATCTTTGATGAGGCAGAGAACAGACTTCACGCACAGAAAGCCGTTATGGCAACATTGATGGGTTAATTATGGCATTTGAGATAAGGTTTGCGACGGAGGAGGATGCAGAGAGCATTATTGAAATCACCCGTGAGGCATTTGCTTTG
Source organism: Candidatus Ornithomonoglobus sp. (assembly GCA_045592645.1). Taxonomy (GTDB): domain Bacteria; phylum Bacillota; class Clostridia; order UBA1381; family UBA1381; genus Ornithomonoglobus. Next base: position 3,584 of record JAZNVD010000178.1, read on the forward strand.
TATAAAAAGCAGTCGGGGGCGGATAAGCTTGAAGCATTGGACGAGAGCTACAGTGACGTAGTAAAAGACATCAGGGAAAAGTTTGTGTTTGTTGCCCTGTCAGACGGAGAGAGAATCGGTTGTGTCCGTGTGGAGATTAAGGACGACAGAACTGCGTGGCTTACAAGATTTGCTGTTAAGGTTAGTTCCCATAATGGCGGTGTCGGTAAAAAATTGCTTGGCCGTATTGACGAGGTTATGAAAGAGAAGGGTGTAAAGTCAATTTCTCTGTACACTGCCTCGGAGGTGGAGTCACTTATGAGTTTCTACGGCGGTTGCGGATTTTCCATTGAGTCAACGGACAACAAGCGTGGTTACACAAGGTCTGAATTAACGAAAAAATATATTTGAGAAAGTGGCTTTATGCCACTTTTTCATTGACTTTTTTTGATTTATATAGTACAATGATTTTGTAGAAAATACTATAATGAAAGGAGAATTCCTATGAAAAGACAGTTTTTTACATCAGAGTCTGTTACAGAGGGTCATCCCGACAAAATCTGTGACCAGATTTCCGATGCGATTTTAGATGAGATTTTAAAAAAGGACCCTATGGCGAGAGTTGCTTGTGAGACAACCTGTACAACGGGTATAGTTTCAATTATGGGTGAGATAACAACAGAGTGTTATGTTGATTTCCCCAAGGTTGCCCGTGAGGTTGTTTTAGATATTGGTTATGACCGTGCAAAATACGGTTTCGACGGCAACACCTGTGCCGTTGTTACATCAATTGATGAGCAGTCGCCTGATATTGCCCAGGGTGTAAATGACGGTTTCGAGAACCGTGAGGGTGGCGATACTGACAGCAATAACGCTACAGGTGCAGGCGACCAGGGTATGATGTTCGGTTATGCCTGCGATGAAACACCCGAGCTTATGCCTATGCCTATTTCATTGGCACATAAAATGGCAAAGAAGCTTACAGAGGTGCGTAAGGACGGTGTTTTAGATTATCTTCGTCCCGACGGTAAGACTCAGGTAACGGTTGAGTACCACGACGGTGTTCCTGCAAGAGTTGATACAGTTGTTGTATCGAGCCAGCATTCACCCGAGGTTGCAATAGAGAAGCTTCGTGAGGATATTATCCGTGAGGTTGTATTGCCGATTATTCCTGCAGAGTTGTTGGACGATAACACAAAGTATTATATTAACCCAACAGGAAGATTTGTTGTGGGAGGACCTAACGGTGACAGTGGTCTTACAGGCAGAAAGATTATTGTTGATACCTATGGTGGTTATGCACGTCACGGTGGCGGTGCATTTTCAGGCAAGGACCCCACAAAGGTTGACAGAAGTGCGGCTTATGCGGCACGTTGGGTTGCAAAGAACGTTGTTGCGGCAGGTCTTGCAAAGAAGTGCGAGGTTCAGCTGGCATATGCTATCGGTGTTGCAAAGCCCGTGTCAATTATGGTTGATACATTCGGTACGGCAACGGTTGACGAGGAAAAGATTGAAAAGGCGATTTCAAAGGTATTTGTTCTTCGTCCCTATGCAATCATTGAGCAGCTTGATTTAACAAAGCCTGTCTATCGCCAGCTTGCGGCGTACGGTCATATGCGCCGTGAAGATTTA
>JAZNVD010000179.1:0-1841 GCA_045592645.1 Candidatus Ornithomonoglobus sp.
CCCACCGCTACATTTACGTCGGGGAACTTTTCCTTAAGCCACTGTGCCTTATGGTAAATCCCCTGAACACGGTTATAAAGATAAAACACCTGCCCGCCGCGGGATAGCTCCTTCTTTATGGCATCAAGGACGATTGCCTCATTAAACTCAAGGGCATAGGTCTGTACAGGATAACGGTTCTGGGGAGGTTCTGTCAGTACACTCATATCTCTTACTGATGTCATTGCCATATGGAGTGTTCTCGGAATTGGCGTTGCCGTCATTGTAAGAACGTCCACATTGGTCTTTAATGCCTTTATCCTCTCCTTGTGTGCTACGCCGAAGCGTTGCTCCTCGTCAACTATTAAAAGACCTAAATCCTTAAAGGTTATATCCTCCGACAACATCCTGTGAGTGCCGATTATAATATCAATTCTGCCCTCTTTAAGCTTCTTTATAATCTCTTTCTGTTCCTTTGGTGTACGGAAACGTGAGAGCATTTCCACTGTTACGGGGAAATTTGCCATACGGCTTACAAAGGTTTCATAATGTTGCATTGCAAGAATGGTTGTGGGGCAAAGATACGCCACCTGCTTACTGTCGCACACCGCCTTAAACGCTGCACGAAGTGCAATCTCCGTCTTGCCGAAGCCGACGTCACCGCAGAGAAGTCTGTCCATAGGCGTTCTCTTTTCCATATCCGCCTTGACCTCTTCAATACTGCGAAGCTGGTCGGTGGTTTCATTAAAGGAGAAGGTATCCTCAAACTCCCTCTGCCAGGGGGTGTCCTCCGAATAGGCATGGCCCACGACCTCCTCACGCTGTGCGTAAAGGGCAATAAGCTCTTTTGCAAGCTTATCCGTTGCGTCCTTGACCTTGCGTTTCTGCCGTGTCCATTCCTGTGTGCCAAGACGGTTCAGCTTAACCGTCTTATCCTCACTCTTACCGCCGTATTTATATAATAAATCAAGCTGGTCAACGGGTACATACAAAACATCCGACCCACGGTACTGCACCTTAAGGTAGTCCTTTGAAATACCGTCAACGGTCATTTTCTGTAAGCCCACATATTCACCTATACCGTGGGCTGCGTGAACAACATAGTCCCCCACGCTTATATCGTTATAGGACTTGATTCTGTTGGCATTTTCTTTTCTACGTCTTTCACGGGATTTTCCGCTTTTAAAAATCTCCTCCTCACACACAAGGACAAACTTCGTATCGGGGTACTCATATCCGCCCGACCCGTTACCACGCATAATAACGGTTTCACCACGGTCAAACTCACCGGCAACCGATACCCTTGCCTTTATTCCGCGGTCGTTAAATACACCGCATAGGTTTTCACACCGTCCCCGTGTCTGTGCAAGAATTACAACGGTATAGCCGTTTTTCTGCCAGTTTTCCAAATCTTCATAAAGATATTCAAGCTTACCGTGAAATGACACGGTGGTTTTTGAAACAAAGCTTTCCAGATGCTTATAAGTAAAATCATTTTTTGTATGGGAAAGGACCTCAAGAGCAATGAGCCTCATATTTTTTAAATCCTCTAAAAGCTCATTCTCCGAAACATAATACTCGGCTCTGCCCTCACCCAGTATTCCTCTGTCGGCTAAATCAGAAACGGCTTCCTCCCTCGCCCACAGCGTGGTTTTTATGCCCTCACAAATTCGTTTTGGGTCAGGGACAAATACGATACTGTCTTTACTGAAATAATCAGTAAGGCGTGGTATTCTGCCGTAAATAAGCGATATATATTTATCAACCGACGGGAAAAGGTAGCTTTCACGGAACAGGTCAATGTCACGTTGAAGGCTTAAAATATATTCATCAGTTGCTTTTTTACTTTTTTTTGCACTGTC
>JAZNVD010000180.1:0-2371 GCA_045592645.1 Candidatus Ornithomonoglobus sp.
TGATGAGTGGCTTGAGCTTGATTATTACGAGGACACGGACAGTTATTTTGACGATAACCCCCAATATGTAAAACGTGCATATCCTTTTCCTATAGATTGGGATGAGGACGGAAATATGGACCTTATCTGCGGTAGCGCAGACGGTAATATCTATTACTTCCGCGGTAATGGTATGGGTACTAACTATGAAACGGGCGTGGCGTCATACTTTACTGACGAAAAAGGCGGCAAGCTGAATGTTGGTACATTTTCATCACCTGTTGTGTTTGATATAAACGGCGACGGTAAGGGTGAAATTGTGACGGGCAGCGGGGACGGCATTATCCGTGCATATAAATCCCTGAAGTCTGATAAGAACCCCAAATCAATGGCATTTTCATATATGTATGACGTCCTGAATACGGGAATGGCTGACAGTATGATAGCTGCAGGTCATCTTAATAATGATAATATTATGGACCTTGCAGTTGGTTCACAGACGGGTGAGATGCGTGTATATTACGGATATACCGAGGACGGCAGGACAACACTTTACGGTGATTATGTGAGTGTTGAAACAGGCGAGGAGTGGATTTCTCCCTGTATCTATAACGGCACACTTTTTGGCGGTACAAGAGAGGGATATATAAAGGTTTTTGCCTTTGACGGTGAGAAGTATGTATCCAATGGCTTTATGGAAACCGACACCAATTCAAGGCGAGGAAACAAACGTATCACGATTGGTATGAACAGTGTTCCAAGATTTTACGATATTGACCGTGACGGTGATGATGACCTTTTAATGGGTAGTCTTGAGTATGGTATGGCATATCCCATAGACAGTGAATATTTCCCATACCGTGAGGAATTGGAACGTCAGCTGAAGTTCTGTAATGAGAACGGTATTTACGTCGGTGTACACGGTATGACCCATAAGTATGCGTCGCCGAAACAGGAGACAGAGGAGCTGAAATTCCATAAAAAGGCATTTGAAAGCTATGGTATTGATTGGTCGGGGAAAGGAATAAATCAACATACGTGGTACACATCTAACTATGGCTATAATGGTAGCGGAATGGACGGTTACAACCCCGATTATAACGGAACATTTATGGCGCAATGGGGAGAGGGGCTTCTCTGGAATAGTGGTTCAACTTTGCCCGAAGCAAAGTGGGTGCCGCAGAACTGCGGTGAAAATGCAATTCCTATGCCAATGTATCTTGATGGTGCAGACTTTATAGTGTTTGAAACCTGTAACACCCCTCACGGTGACGGTGCACATTCCTTTACTGCAGTGAAATACGAAATGCCGTTATTATTCTATAATCACTGTGACTATATGTATGAGTCAGTGGACTCACAAAAAGCGGTTGCTGACAAGGTTGGCTCGGTGGTAAATGAATATGATTATATGTTTGTGCGTGAGGACCAGCTGGCAAAGCTTACGGCGGCAGCATATAACGCGGATATTGACGCAGGAATTACAGACGGTGGAATTTATATCTCGGCTTCTGTGAGAGATACATCACGGGGACTTTATGATGAGAATTATTCCGAGTCTGTGGGTGTTAAGGTTGTGTTTGCTGATGATGTTGATGCAAATGATTATGTAACCAATGCACTAATATCCCGTGCAGAAGGAAATAAACTGTATGTATCAGTGGGCAACGGCGTAACAATAAAACCAGGCAATTACGACGGGTTGATTATAAAGGGAATAAATATTCCTGCAAGAGTAAGAACAGACCGTGACAGTGCAACGGTAAAATTTACCGAGGACGGAATGATGTGCGTTCGCGTTCGTGGCGAGGCTTCCACAAATTCAAAGGGTTGGAAAGTTGAGCTTGACGGAGAGGATACAGTGTTTACAAAGTTCGGTGAGGCTGATACGTTAAAAATTAAACAGTAAAAAAAGGCATCCGAGAGGATGCCTTTTTGCGTGTGGGTTATAGACTTGAAAGAAATTTTTTTACATCTTTTCGGCTTTTAAAAACTATAACACCAATATCATTATGCTCTTTAATAGCATCATAGAAGTGTGTCATTGCATTTTGTGTGCCTTTCCAAATGCTTTTATAAAATGATAGAGATATTTTTTCGGGGCAGTAACCACCCATATCATCACGACTTTTTCCATAGTTTGTAAATGATCGCTTTATAGCGCCTAATAAACATACAGTCCGCGGAAAATCAAAAACTATCACGGTATCACAGTATTTAAGACGAAGGGGAAGGGTGCGTTTCATATTTCCGTCAATTATCCACGTATCTTTTTTTAATTCTTTTATGAGTTTTTCGTCAAATTCATCAGGTGTGGCGTGTTGCCAGTTGTCTTTCCAATAGAGTTTGTCGAGATGAACGACGGGTATATTTAATTTTCTTGAAAGTTCTC
>JAZNVD010000181.1:0-5595 GCA_045592645.1 Candidatus Ornithomonoglobus sp.
ACATTTAATTATACAGATGTACTTATGGGTGGTTGTGCAATTGATGCTTCAGGTATTCCGCTTCCCCAGGAGACAATTGACATCTGTAAAGCATCAGACAGCGTTTTATTAGGTGCAGTTGGCGGTCCTAAATGGGATAATTGCAAAGAAAGACCTGAAAAAGGTTTGCTTGGTATAAGAAAGGCATTGGGTTTATATTCAAACTTAAGACCTTCAATTCTGAAGCCCCAGTTAAAGGACGCATCACCCCTTAAGGATGAGAAGTTAAAAAATGGCTTGAATGTCATGGTGGTTCGTGAGCTTACTGGTGGTATTTACTTTGGCGAGAGAAAGAATGCCGAGGACGGTTCATGGGCAAGTGATGAGGAGAAGTACAGCGTAGAAGAGGTTACAAGAATCGGTAAGATTGCATTTGAAACAGCAATGCTTCGTGATAAGAGAGTTGTATCAGTTGATAAGGCAAATGTACTTGATTCATCAAAGCTATGGCGTCGCACAATGGAGGAAATAGCAAAGGATTATCCAGAGGTTACATTAAGCCATATGTATGTTGATAATGCAGCAATGCAGCTGGCAATTAATCCTGCACAGTTCGATGTAATTGTAACATCAAACATCTTTGGTGATATTCTGTCAGACCTGTCATCAGCTATTGCAGGTTCAATCGGTATGTTACCTTCAGCATCCCTTGGTGCAACAAAGTGTGGTATGTATGAGCCTATTCACGGTTCTGCACCCGATATTGCAGGTCAGGACAAGGCAAACCCCATTGCAACTATTGTTTCAGCGGCAATGATGCTTGAGATGTCCTTCGGGCTTATTGATGAGGCAAAGGCAATAAACGATGCCGTTGATAAAGTACTTGATTTGGGTTACAGAACTCCTGATATTTATAGTGAAGGAATGAATAAGGTAGGTTGTGTTGAAATGGCACAGCTTATTGCAGATAACATAGCATAAAGTAATTGGAGTGAACAAATTGGATAATAATATACGCGTTATGCCAACGATTGCAATGCGTGGACTTGTTGTTTTTCCGCATATGCAATTGAATTTTGACGTTGGAAGAACTGCTTCTATTAAAGCTATAGAGGCAGCAGCAAACGCAGACTCTCATATTTTTCTTGTAACACAGAAAAAAGCAGAGTTGGAAAAACCAAAAGAGGATGATCTTTACCGTGTGGGCACAATTGCCAAGATAAAGCAGATAATGCATATGCCGGGAAATGTAACAAGATTGATTGTTAAAGGCGTTTCAAGGGGAATTTTGCGTGAATTTGAAGGTCTTTCTCCATACATATCATGCCAGGTTGAAACAATTGAAGAGGAAAGCTTTGATGATAAGGTAACGGAAGAAGCATATTGCAGAGCATTGAAGGGAAGTCTTGAGGAGTACTTTGCAGTTAATCCAAAGATTCAGCCTGATAAGTTTGTTAATGTAATGGCTATTAAAGGCTTGAGCCACTTGTGTGATACCGTTTCTGCTCTTGTTGAATTTGATACAGACGTCAAGCAATCTTTGCTAAATGAGTTTGATCCCATAACACGCACAGAGGAGCTTATCGTTAAGCTTGATCATCTCATTGAAGTTACAGAGATTGAACAGAAAATAGTAAAAAAGACACGAGAGAGAATGGACGAGCATCAACACGAGTATTTTCTTCGTGAGCAGATGCAGGTTATTCAGGAAGAACTTGGTGACAAGGACGGCATAGGTGCCGAGGTAGAGGAATTCCTTGGAAAAGCTCAAAAGCTCAAGATAAAAAAGGAGTACAAGGAAAAACTAATAAAAGAAATAAACAGATTTGCTAAATTGCCTGCAGCGGGAGCTGACAGCGGAGTTTTAAGAACATATCTTGAAACGGTACTTGACCTTCCGTGGAATGTTGTAAAAAAAGAAAAATTCGAGATTCAAAACGCAATAAACATTCTTGAGGAGGACCATTACGGCTTAACGAAAGTTAAAGAACGTATTCTTGAGTTTTTGGCAGTAAGAAGTCTTACAAAAGGTAAAAATTCAACGATTTTGTGTCTTGTAGGACCTCCTGGTGTAGGTAAAACATCAGTGGCAAAGTCAATTGCCCGAGCACTTGACAGAAAATATGTAAGAGTATCCCTTGGCGGTATTCATGATGAAGCAGACATCAGGGGACATAGAAAAACATATATCGGTGCTATGGAGGGAAGAATAATGTCAGCCATGCGTGAAGCGAAGGTAAAGAATCCCGTAATGTTGCTTGATGAGATAGACAAAATGGGAGCTGACTATAAAGGTGACCCTTCTGCAGCACTTCTTGAAGTTCTTGACAATGAGCAGAACAGTGAATTCAGAGATCATTACATTGAGATACCTTTTGATTTGTCAGATGTGTTGTTTATTACTACTGCCAACACTTTAGAAACAATTTCTCAACCATTACTTGACAGACATGAAATAATTGAGCTTACAGGGTATACAGGTAAAGAAAAATATTATATTGCCCGTGATTATCTTGTTAAAAAGGCATTGTCAAAGACAGGTATGGATGAAAATAAGTTCAGGATTACAGATGAAGCCATAAATAAGATTATAGACAATTATACCCGTGAAGCCGGAGTGAGAAAGCTTGAACAGACTGTTGAAACACTGATTAGAAAATCTGCAAAAGTTATGCTTGAAACCAAGTGCGATTGTGTTACAGTAGATGAAAACAATATTGTTGATTTCCTCGGTCATCCTAAATATCATTTTGATTTAATGAATTCAACAGATGAAGTAGGTGTTGCACGCGGTCTGGCATGGACAAAGGTTGGCGGCGAAACACTTTCTGTTGAAGTTAATGTAATGGAAGGTACGGGAAAGGTTGAGCTTACCGGTAAGTTAGGCGATATAATGAAGGAAAGTGCAATGGCGGCAATCAGTTATATCCGTTCACGTGCCGAAAATCTGGGTATAGAAAAGGATTTCTATACAACAAAAGATATACATATTCATGTTCCGGAGGGTGCCGTACCAAAGGATGGTCCGTCTGCAGGAATAACCATAGCAACGGCAGTTGTTTCTTCACTGTCAGGCATTCCTGTAAGAAATGATAATGCAATGACGGGTGAGATTACTTTAAGGGGTACAGTATTGCCTATAGGAGGCTAAAAGGAAAAGTCAATGGCAGCGTACAGAGCAGGCATCAGGAATGTAATTATTCCTGAAAACAATGTTCCTGACATTGATGAGGTTCCCGATGAGGTACGTAATGAAATAAATTACATACCCGTCTCGGATATGGATACTGTGCTTTTAAATGCATTAAGAAAGGATGCATAATGTTATGATTACAGGTATTAATTTTCAAAATGCAACATTTGAAAAATCTGCAGTTTCAAAAGAGCAATATCCAAAATCGGAAATGCTTGAATTTGCTTTTGCAGGTCGGTCAAATGTTGGTAAGTCGTCAATGATAAATAAAGTTTTAAACAGAAAGTCATTGGCAAGAGTATCGGGAACTCCCGGTAAGACAATAACAATTAATTTTTATAATATTGACAATAAGATATATCTTGTCGACCTTCCGGGTTACGGTTATGCAAAACGTTCAAAAGAAGAGGTTGCAAAATGGGGAAGTATGATGGAAGATTATCTTGCAACCCGTGAGCAACTTATCCAGACTGTTTTGTTGGTTGACAGCCGTCATAAACCTACTGCACAGGACATACAGATGGCTGAATGGATAAGACATTATCACGAAAGACTTGTTGTTGTTGCCACTAAAATGGACAAGCTTAAGAAAAGTGAAGTTGATGAAAGGCTTGACGATATTGCTGATACGTTGGAATTAACAGAAGATGATATACTTATTCCGTTCACAACAAATACAGATGAAGGAAAAGAGCTTGTTGTTGACTTGTTAAATCTTATGAGAGAGGCAGTATTAATGCCTTATGAAAATAATGAATAATTTTATTGACAATAAAAGGTTTATTTGTTATAATTATTTTAGAAGGATGAATTTTCCTTTAATAAAAAGTATATGATGCGAAAGCATTTATATAATTTACCTATTTATCTCCAAAAATCGGACGCTATGCGGCCGATTTTTTATTTGAATAATTTTCTTGTACAGACATATATTGTATAAACAGATAATTTAACAGGAGGTATACTATGGAACTTATTAAAGATACGATTAATGTGTGCAATATAACGGCAAAGGGTGTTTCTCAGGCTATGGCGGATGGGGATGTTATTGTACCTGACATAAAACCTGACATATTAAAAATGTTACAGGTGGATGCTCAGGTATGTATAACCGACAAATACGTAGAAAATGGACGACTTGTAATTAACGGACGTGTTGACTACAAGATTTTATATGTGCCTGACAGTGGCGATGAAAAAATAAAAAGTATAATGACATCTATGGATTTCAGACAGGTTGTTGACAGTGGTGGTGCAGATTCTGATGCAAAATTATTGGTTAAGCCGTTTGTTGAGAAAGTTGAATTTAATACTGTAAACTCAAGAAAAATGCATATAAGAACAATAATCCATATCGAATATGAAGTATGCAGAATAAGCAGTTTTGAATTTCTTAAGGATATTGAGGATGAAGAAATTGAGAAGGAATACGTCGGATTTGAGTTTGAAGACACAGTTGATATTTCAGAACATACATTTACCATTAGTGAAAAAATAGAAGTTCCCAATGGTGCAGAATCAGTAAAAGAAATATTGAAAACAGATATTAAATTATATGATACTGAATACAAAACCGTTTCAGGGAAGGTGATAATCAAAGGTAATGCAGGAGTATGTGTTTTGTATACAGATGCAGAAGGGGATATTCGTTTTATTGAATCGGAGATACCTTTTACTGAAATAATTGATTCAGAAATGGCGAGTGAAAATACAATATGTGATATAGATTACAGCATATTAGGGGATATGTGCAGTATTGAAGCAGATAATGACGGAGATTCAAGGATTATTAACCTAGATTTGGATATATGTGTAAATTTAAAAGGTGTTGAGCTTTTACATAAAGAGATTATAAAAGATTGCTTTATGCCATATAAAAAGACCAGTTGCCATAATGAAAAGGTAAAATTAAGGACATCCGTTGAAAGACCAAAATTACAGAGCACGTTACGTGAGGTAATAGAATTACCTAAAAGTTTGCCGGGAATTACGGGTATATACAATGTAATGTCCAATACCGTTGTTACAAAATCGGAGTTGCAGAGAAATAAAATTCTTTGTGAGGGCTCTGTTGAAACATACCTTTTATACCTCACAGATTCTGCGGAAAATCCTGTATATAGTTATAAAAAAGAAATTCCTTTCTCTTATATGGTTGAATGTGAGAATAATGCAGAGGGATTATTGTGTGAAATTAAGGCGGGTGTTAAACAAATAAGTTATAATTTAAATTCCGGTGGTGAAGTTGAAATAAGGTGTATGTTAGGAATTGAATGTGTTTTAATTGAGGAAAAGCAGATTGATAATATTTGTGACATAGAAGTAGAAGACAAAATGTGCGATGATGGGATTGTTGTTTATTTTGCGGATAAAGGGGAAAGGGTATGGGATATTTCAAAAAAATATATGATACCCAGAAAAAA
>JAZNVD010000182.1:0-3958 GCA_045592645.1 Candidatus Ornithomonoglobus sp.
AATTATGATAAACTGCAGTATATTTGGAAAAAATCAAGATATACAGTTTTTATCAAATTTATTTCTTATTATAATAATGAGAACGGAGGTCAATTATGGGAACAGTTGATAAACTGACTGAGCTTCAGTTCCGCAGACAGAAAATAGAAAATGGCGGCGGTGAAGCAAAAATCAAAAAGCAGCATGATTCTGACAAGTTAACTGCCCGTGAGAGAATTAATGCTCTTATGGATGCCGGCAGCTTTGTAGAAGTTGATGCCTTTGTCAGCCACAGATGTACAGAATTTGGTATGGATGCGGTTGAAGCTCCCGGTGAGGGTGTAGTTACCGGTTACGGTACAGTGGACGGACGTCTTGTGTTTGTTTATTCACAGGACTTTACAGTAATTGGTGGCTCACTTGGTGAGATGCATGCAAAGAAAATTTGTAAGGTTATGGATATGGCAGCAAAGATGGGTGCACCTATAATCGGAATGAACGATTCAGGCGGTGCAAGAATCCAGGAGGGGCTTGACGCCCTTTCAGGCTTTGGTGAAATATTCCTCAGAAACACAGTTAACAGTGGCGTAATTCCCCAGATTAGTGTAATTATGGGACCCTGCGCAGGCGGTGCGGTTTATTCACCTGCCATTACTGATTTTATATTTATGGTGGATAATACATCAAAGATGTTTATTACAGGTCCCCAGGTTATTGAATCAGTAACAGGTGAGGCAGTTACAGCAGATGACCTTGGCGGAAGCAAGGTACACGCTGAAAAGTCAGGTGTATGTCACTTTACGGCAGCAACTGAAGAAGAGTGTATTGCAGAGATTAAAAAGCTTTTAAGCTATTTACCCTCAAACAATCTTGAGGAGGCTCCTTATGTTGAGCCGACAGATGCAATCAACCGTCTTTCAGAGAAGCTTACAACAATCGTACCTGATAATGCAAATCAGGCTTATGATGTAAAGGAAGTAATTGCAGAGGTTGTTGACAACGGTGAATTCTTTGAGGTTCAGAAAGATTTTGCAACAAATATTGTTGTTGGTTATGCAAGGATGAACGGAATGAGTGTAGGTATAGTTGCAAACCAGCCCAAGGTTAAGGCAGGTGCACTTGACTGTGACGCATCAGACAAGGCAGCGAGATTTATAAGAACTTGTGACAGCTTTAACATTCCCGTTATTACATTTACAGATACTCCAGGATATTTCCCCGGAGTTGACCAGGAGCATAACGGTATTATCCGTCACGGAGCAAAGCTTCTTTATGCTTATGCAGAAGCAACAGTACCCAAGATAAATGTAATTTTAAGAAAAGCTTACGGCGGCGCATATATTGCGATGAGCTCAAAGCAGCTTGATACAGATGTTGTTATGGCATGGCCTACAGCTGAAATTGCAGTTATGGGTCCCGAGGGTGCGGCAAATATCATATTCAAGAATGATATTGCAGAGAGTGATAACCCCATTGCTACACGTGAGGACAAGATTCAGGATTACAGAAACAAGTTTGCAACACCTTTTGTTGCAGCACAGCGTGGATATATTGACGATGTAATTGAGCCCGACTCAACAAGACCGAGAATTATTGCGGCACTTGAAATGTTAAGCTCAAAGCGTGACTCAAGACCTGCTAAGAAGCACGGAAATCTCCCCGTATAAAAGAAAGGAGAAATTCGTATGCAATATTCAGAAGCATTATTAACAGGTAAGGGTGTACAATTAAGTGAAGCTCTTACAACGGGCGGACTTACAACAGTTGTAGGACTTGGAATAGTGTTTTTAGTACTTTTGATTTTGATGTTAGTTCTGTGTCTTTTTAAGGTTATTTTCTATAAAGACCCTGAAAAAGCAAAGAAAACCGAAGTACTTGCAGTAGCAGAAACACCTGTAACAGAGATTAAGGAAGAAACACAGGACGAAGGAGAGCTTATAGCAATTCTTACAGCAGCAGTAGCGGCAAGCCTTAATACTTCCACTTACAACTTACAGATAAAGTCTTATAGACGTGTTAAGGACAACCGTCCCTCATGGATGAGAGAGGGTATAAGAGAGACCATCTCTAACAGATTCTAATTACGAGAAAGGAAAATTTGAGTTATGAGAAAGTTTAATATAACAGTAAACGGTAAAACATACGAGGTTGATGTTGAAGAGGTAGGCGGCGTTCAGGTGCCCGTTATGGCAGCTCCCGCACCTGCGGCAGCACCTGCACCCGCAGCAGCACCCGCTGCTCCCAAGGCAACAGGTTCAATGGGCGCAACAAAGGTTGTAGCTCCCATGCCCGGTACAGTAGTATCAATCAAGGTTAATGTTGGTGACAAGGTAGAGAGTGGAACACTTGTAGCAGTACTTGAGGCAATGAAGATGGAGAACGAAATCTTCGCAGGTGCAGACGGTACAGTTGCATCAATCAATGCAAATGCAGGTGACAGCGTAAACACAGGCGACGTATTGGTTTCAATTAACTAATACAATTAAGTAAAAACGAAACAGAAAGTGGTGACTAAAAAGTGTTAGAAAGTTTTGTAAGCTTTTTTGAAAGCACAGGTATCTATGCACTGTTTGCAACAGGTGCAGGAGATGCAATTAAAACCATTATAATGCTCGTGGTTGCCTGTGTACTTTTATATCTGGCTATTGTAAAAGGCTTTGAGCCCTTATTGCTTTTGCCTATAGCATTTGGTATGCTTTTAACAAACCTGCCAATGCTTAAAGATTCGGCGGCAATAATGATGCATACAGAGTTCTTTACAGACCCGGAATATATGATTGACGGTAAATATATAGATGTAGGTCATATATGCCGTCACGGCGGACTTTTGGACTTGTTATATCTTGGCGTTAAGCTTGGTATATATCCGCCCCTTATCTTTATTGGTATCGGATGTATGACAGACTTTGGCCCTCTTATTGCAAATCCCAAGAGTATTCTTCTTGGTGCAGCAGCACAGTTTGGTGTATTCTTTGCATTCGTATGTGCATTGGTATTGAGTGCAACAGTTCCTGCTATTGAGTGGGGTGTAAAAGAAGCGGCATCAATTGGTATTATCGGTGGTGCTGACGGTCCTACGGCTATTTATGTAACAAAGTCATTGGCTCCCGCATTATTACCGGCAATCGCGGTTGCAGCGTATTCATATATGGCGTTGATTCCTATTATTCAGCCGCCTTTTATGAAGCTTCTTACAACAAAGAAATCAAGAAGTGTTGTAATGGGACAGTTAAGACCTGTATCAAAGACAGAGAAGATAATTTTCCCCATAGTTGTTACATTGGTAGTTGCATTGGTTATTCCTGATGCAGTATCACTTGTAGGATGTCTGATGCTTGGTAACTTAATGAAAGAATCAGGCGTATGTGACAGACTTGCAAAGACTGCACAGAACGAATTAATGAACATTGTAACAATATTCCTGGGAGTTACAGTAGGTGCTACTGCGACAGCATCAAGCTTCTTATCAGTAGAAACACTTGGTATTGTTGCATTGGGACTAACAGCGTTCATTTTCTCAACAATAGGCGGACTTTTGTTAGGAGATTTGATGTATGTATTAACAAAGGGTAAGGTTAATCCTCTTATCGGTTCTGCAGGTGTTAGTGCTGTTCCTATGGTGGCACGAGTTGCACAGACAGTAGGACAAAAGGAAAACCCATCAAACTTCCTTTTGATGCATGCAATGGGACCCAACGTTGCAGGTGTTATCGGTTCAGCTGTTGCTGCCGGTGTATTCCTGTCAATGTTTAATGGTTTATAATTTAAGGAGAGAAAAGTTATGGCAAATAAAATTATTCAGCCCAAGCCCGTAGGCATTACAGAAACAGTTCTTCGTGATGCTCACCAGAGCCTGATTGCCACAAGAATGACAACTGATGAGATTTTGCCCATCGTTGAAAAGCTTGACGGTATTGGCTATCATTCACTTGAAGCATGGGGCGGTGCAACATTTGATTCATGCTTGAGATTTTTGAAT
>JAZNVD010000183.1:0-2044 GCA_045592645.1 Candidatus Ornithomonoglobus sp.
GCAGGCGGACTGCTTAATTACACAAAGAATAATAGCTAAAATATTAGCGGAGAAGAGAACTTCTCCGCTTTTTATTTTTTAAAATTAGGGGTAGATTTTTTGTTTTAATTATGGTATAATTACAGTATATATTTTTAATCGAGGGATAAAGATGGCTGGAAAGAAAAATACAAGTTCAAAGAAAAAGACAAACACAAAGAAAAAAACACCTCAAAAGCAGGGTAGTGTATTTGCTACACCTATATTTATTCACGGTGCAATCTGGGCAGTACTGTTCGTTTTTACTGCCTTATTTATGTACATAGATACCAATGCAGTTCTTGCACAGGCATCACGGAGTGTGTTGGGCGGACTATTCGGTATTATGGCATTTTTAGTACCTGTTTTATTCGGTGGTACTCTTGTTTATCTTGTATACAGTAAATCAGTAAAGAAGCTATGGCTGAAGTTTGTTTTAACAGTTCTTGCACTGGTTACAATGTCTTCAATTATAGGCTTGTTTGCAGATTACAGTGCAGAGAGTGCCTACGGCATATGTTCAGGTAACAACCCTGATACGGGAATAGTTACAGGCGGAGGAATTGTTGGTGTTGCGGTGGCAAAATTTTTAGCAACATATATTGGTTCCGTTACGACTTTTTTAGTTCTTCTGGTATTATTTGTTGCCCTGGCATGCTTTATTTCAAGAGTAAACATTATTCCGTATATTGTTCAGTTCTTTAAATGGCTTGCAGATTACTTCAAGGGAGTAGCAGATGATGCAAGAATGAAAAAGGAAGAGCTTCTTGAACGTGAGAAGGAATTGATGTCATCAGACGAAACAACCATTGTTTTTGATGATGGCTTTGACCCGCTTGCTGACAGAAAATTGCCTCACGACATTCCCGAGAGTGACAAGCTTCCCGAAAGCCTTAGCAGACGAATCGGTAAAAAGCAAAGACGCGGTAATGAAAATGCAATGGATGTTGTAAACGACTTTGCTGACGATGTATACGGAGAGAGAGTTGTCACAAGGGAAGGCATTTATAAAGACGACGTAACGGGTGAGGAAAAGTTCGATTTATACAGTATGGACTTTACAAAGGAAGATTCGGATGAAAATACACCTATTGACAGTGAGAATAAACCGCCCCGTGAAAAGAATTTAACAGATATTGAAAAGGAAGCATACAAGGGTGAAATCGAGAATGCTCTTTCAGAGGAGATTATAGAATATACTTTCCCAACTCTTGATTTACTTAATAAAGCAAAGCACGTTGACGGTGACAAACGCCGTGAGTTATATACAAAGGCGGAGCAGTTAATTGCAGTGCTTGATAACTTTGGTGTAAAGGCAAAGCCTGTTCAGGTAACCCAGGGCCCCACAGTTACAAGATACGAAATTCAGCCTGAAAGCGGAACAAAGCTATCAAAGATTATAGGACTTTCGGAGGATATTGCACTTAACCTTGCAGTGGCAACGGTACTTATAGCTCCCGTTCCCAATAAGGCAGGAATAGTAGGTGTTGAGATTCCCAATAACAATGTAACACCTGTTACTATCCGTGAAATGCTTGATTCGGCAGAGTTTAAGAATGCAAAGTCAAAGCTTACAGTATGTCTTGGCAAGGACATCGGCGGTAATGTCGTTGTCGGTGATATTGCAAAATGGCCTCACGCCCTTATTGCAGGTGCTACGGGTTCAGGTAAGTCAGTTTGTATAAATACAATTGTAACATCAATTCTATACAAGGCTGACCCCAACGAAGTTAAGCTTATTATGGTTGACCCCAAGCAGGTTGAATTGGGTATATATAACGGTATTCCGCATTTGCTTATTCCTGTAGTAACGGAGGCAAAGAAGGCGGCAGGTGCACTTAACTGGGCAGTGTCGGAAATGATGCGACGTTACGAGCTGTTTAAGAATGCAGGCGTACGAAAAATTGATGTATACAACAAGCAGATGGAGAAAACGGGCGGTGAAAAGCTGCCACAGATAGTAATTATCATAGATGAGCTTGCTGACCTTATGATGGTAGCTGCAAAAGAAGTAGAAGACTACATC
>JAZNVD010000184.1:0-15239 GCA_045592645.1 Candidatus Ornithomonoglobus sp.
TTCACTGTTTACCTCTGCCTCGCCGTCAAGTCTGTACAACACCGTAACAAGCATAGCACGGCTCATTGTTATATTGGGAGCAAAGCCTTCGCCCGTACCGTCCATAAGGCCATTTTCATATACATATTCAATACTGTCGTAGAACCAGTCATCCGCTGAAACATCCCCGAATGTATCCTCACCAAATTCCTTTTGAGGAACAGGTGTTGGTGCTTCCGTGGGAACGGGTGTTGGTGCTTCCGTGGGAACGGGTGTTTCGGTTGGTGCAGGGGTTGGTGTGGATACCGTTGTGCCACCCGATACACTGTCTTCATCTTCACCCCTGGTGTATATCCATTCAACATAGTCACCGTTTGAAAGAACATACTCTGATGATGAACGGCTTATATGCTTTCCGTTTACACGGTATGTCCATCCGCTGTTGCTACCTTCATCAAACTCCGCAAGCCCTTCAATTGCACTTACATATATACCATAGGCACTACGGCTTGTTTCAATCTCCAGTCCTGTTTTCTCAAGAATATCAAATGCAGTAGCACCCTTTTCAAGGCTATATGAGGTCTTTGTCAGAAAAGTATCACCCTCGGGGTCATATACTTTGATATATGCAGCAATCTTATTTATTGAACTGCCTGACCCGCCACTGTTCTTTTTCTTAACATCAATTTTACATACTGTAGGAACAATAGAATTGTCCTCCGCATATGCCATTACATAGTAAGTCTTGTTTTCATCTGAAACGGGGAATTCAATTGTCACCTGTCCGTCTGCGTTTGTTGTTAAAACTTCACTGTCATCATTTCCAAGAAATACTACATTTCCTCCCTCAACGGGTAGGGTTACAGGGTTCCAGTCTGCGTCATATCCATTGTATTTAAGTGTCAGGGTTACACTGTTTCCGCTATTTACCGCTACTTTATTGTCTGTGAAGAATGCGTATTTGTCACTCCAGCCAGCTGCGTCATAGTAATTAAATGCGGTAATGTAATCTCCCTCGGATACTACATCCGCAAGACTCCAGCAGCTTGCATTGTTCAGATAATATCCCGAAACGGCAGGAGAGTCCTCCGTTCCGTTGCCCCATAGTCTTGCAATGGCAAGACCATGAAATCCTGTGTATGAACTGTATCCTGCCTCTGCACCGCCGTTATAATATTCCTCGTGAGTTACATATAAAGCCTCGTCAACAGTCAGCATACCGTCAGCATTACGGTCTGTAACAGTTACAGGTGCCTGAGCCACATATCCGCCGTTTTTATCCTCAACTATCGCACCGCCTGATACAATTGTCACATAAGCATTTACAGGTGTTGCAGTAACTACGGGAGTAGGTTCTTCTGTTGCAACAGGTGTCGGTGCTTCTGTTGCAACAGGTGTCGGTGCTTCAGTTACATCCGGCTCTGTTACACCATCTGTAAAAGCCCAGTACAGCACATCTTCCTTATGTGCCTTTTTATATCCGTCATAAGCCTGCATAACCTGAACGGTTGCCATGGCATTTGCAACGCCTTCATAAACATAACCGTCACCGTCTGCATTGTTATAACCCTCAAGTGCGGTGATAATATTTGAAACACTGTCACCAAAACCGTTTTCAGCATCAGTAACATCAATCTTTAGTGATGCCAGTGCAAGCAACACCTGTGCTGTTGTATTGGAATTATCGGAATAATTAAATTCTGCAGATATTGTATTCTTTAAATAGAAAACGCCATTCTCTGTGGCAGTTTTAACCACATCATCATCCTGATACGGTGCTAATGCCTGCAGACAAATTGCCGTCATATCAACATCTGCAGTTTCCGTATCATTTAAACCAAATCCACCGTTTTCAAGCTGGAAATTCAATATTTCCTCAATAATAGAATCTCTGCTCCACACTGCACTATCGGGGATTTCCACATTAACTGCATCCAACGCAAGAAGTGTATATGCAAGCTCGTTTGAACCGTCACTTAGTCTTGTATTATTATAAAAAAGCTCCGCAATGTTTACTCCGTCAACATCTGTAATGTCCTTACCCATAACAGCAAGTGCCAGTGCCACTCTTGCAACGTCGGTAGGCTTTTTATCAGTAGTCCATTCTTTAACCTCGTCTGCCAGGGACAGATAATACTCATCAAGTATAACATTATCTACAGTCTTACCTGCACGAAGCATAGGAATTATAAACCACTCATAGCCATATATCACGCCCCCGTTATTATGTGCCTCATTTAACTGGCTCGTTATAAATGTAGCCGATGTTTCTATCCCATTGTCGATGATTTCATAAACATCTGTAGCTTCTGTAGAAACCTCTACGGTTTCCGTTGTTGTTGAGATTTCATCCCCGTTCTCTGCGTTTGCGGGCATTACAACTGTGCCCATTATCATTGTCATACTCAGTAATAATGATAATAATTTTTTCATTTGCTTTTGTCCTCCTTTTTTGCAAATAAAATACTGTGGTGAAAAATCACCACAGCAGTATTTCTGTGTCCACATCACATTTTGTATTAAAACAAAACCGCCATACCCATACGGTATAACATCAGAGCAGGTCTTCCGACTCGTGTCTTTAGGATAACTCCCACGTTTTATGCTCTGCCTTCTCAGTTTCCCAATGACCGGCTTTCACCGACGGCATAAAACTCCGACACATACGGCGACTGGTATCGTTCGGGGCTCTCACCCGATTCCCTTTTCACCCGTTACACCCCAAGGGGCATAACCGACACTCTGTGTGAATATTCAGTTTATTTAATTTTATCACCCAACGGGAGATAAATCAATAACCAAAAACAAACCTTTATTAAAATAAAATGTTTGTTTTCTTATACTCCCCTCTTATCGGGGTCCCAGATAACCTTGTGCATCTGTATCTGGAACTGCACATCCTTAAGTGCAGGGTCTTTCATAAATTCCTCAATTACGTGGCTCATTTCGTAACTGCCGTATACAACACCTACAAAGATATGCGGTACATCTGCACCGTACTTTGAAACAATGTTCTGGGCAAAGGCAAGACCTGTTTCAAGGTCCTCATCAGAGCCGATTACAAGTTTTAATACATCTGTTTTTTTAAGATTATCAAAGTTTGATAATCTCATATCATACATTGCACCGCTTGAGGGCAGCTTAAAATCAACAGTGAAGAACATATTACTGTCATTCCCCACCATTTCGCGAAATGCTACAATATCACAGGCTCCGTTTGTTTCAATATTAACCTCATAGTCCATCTCGCAAAGTCTTTTTACAAGCTTTACAGACTCGGGGAATAATAACGGCTCACCGCCTGTCAGTGTAACACGTCGGTAACTGCGGTTAACGTATGTCAGTATATCATTTACGTCCATTTCACGTGGTGGCGTATCAGTATATTCCCTCTCAACGGCATACATCGTGTCACAGTATTTGCAACGGAGATTGCATCCGAATACGCGGATAAATGTGCATAGCTTACCTGCACGGATACCCTCACCGTCAATACTGTCAAAAATCTCGGAAATCAGCATAATTTTATCCTCAATCTCTTATATATGTGGCAATATTATCAATACTCTCCTGCACATCAACTCTGAAGCAATAGGGTGCAAGGCTGTCGCAGATATGCTTTGCCAGATTTTCTGCCGTCGGGTTAAAATCAACCACATCATTTATAATTTTATGGTCAAACTTATCGGTTATGGCTTTCTTTATGTGAGTAAAGTCCATAACCATTCCGTCAGCATTTAATTCCTCTGACCTTAAATAAACGTCAATTATCCAGTTATGTCCGTGGAGGTTGCTACACTTTGATTCATAGCTCAAATCTAATTTATGTGCCGCCGAAACCTCAATTCTTTTCTTTACTTCGTACATTTCTTTTTCTCCATATACTCATCATACCCACGTTTACGCAAGAAGCACGCAGGGCAATTACCGCAACCCTCACCCATAACACCATTGTAGCAAGTAAGGGTTTTATTATAAATAATATCCATTACACCAAGCTTATCTGCCATCTCCCAGGTCTGGGCTTTTGTAAGCCACATAAGGGGCGTATGAATAACAAAATCATAATCCATTGCAAGGTTAAGTGTCACATTAAGGGACTTTACAAACACATCACGGCAATCGGGATAGCCTGAAAAATCGGTTTCGCACACACCCGTTACAATATCAGTTATGCCTTGGGCTTTTGCATAAATTGCTGCATAGGATAAAAACAGATGGTTTCTCCCTTCAACAAACGTATTCGGGGGTGCACCCTCGGGCTTTTCTGCTTCAACGGGAATCTCCTCACGGGTAAGTGAGTTTGCCGATAATTGATTGATTACAGGTGTAGGTATAACCTCATAGCCTATACCTTCACTGTCACAAATCTCGCGGGCACATATAAGCTCGGTCTTGTGTCGCTGTCCATAATCAAAACCAATTGCCCACACATTCTCTTTACCAAATCTCTCAATTGCCCAGTAAAGGCAGGTGGTACTGTCCTGACCGCCTGATAATACTACTAATGCTTTTCTCATATGCTACCTCAAACAACAGGTAGCGACGCAAAAAGTCGCTCCTCGGCAAGCTTTTCGTACTTTGTACCCTTTCTGCCATAGTTGGCAAAGGGATGAATGGAAATACCTCCACGGGGTGTGAACAAGCCCTTAACCTCCAGATATTTGGGGTCCATAAGCTTTACAAGGTCCTTCATAATAATATTTACGCAGTCCTCGTGGAAATCCCCCTGATTTCTGAAGCTGAAAAGGTAAAGCTTAAGTGACTTTGACTCAACCATTTTCACATCGGGGATATAATTAATCTTAATCTCTGCAAAATCGGGCTGTCCCGTTATGGGACAAAGACTTGTAAACTCGGGGCAGTTAAAGGTAACCATATAGTCGTTGTCGGGGTGCTTGTTAATAAATGTTTCAAGCACCTCTGGAGCATAGGTGTCCTTATAGACTGTCTTTTTATTACCTAAAAGGGATAGTCCCTCTGTTTCTTTTGCATTTCTTGGCATAAGTTTCTAACCTCATTTCATAAGCCATTTAAGCTTCTGCTCTGTAGCAAACTTCATTATTTCTTCAAGCTCTCCACGGTCACCACGCAATGTTGCCTGCTTGATAGTTTCAAGGCAGTCCTGAAACTCTGTGATTCTCTCCGCTAAATGCTCCCTGTTCTCAACAAACAGTTCACTCCACATTGTTTCGTTAATAACGGCAATTCGTGTACAATCCTGCAAACTTCCGCCCGCAAAGGACTCACTTCTTTCAAGTAACGGATTGTTACATAATGCAACCGCTACTATGTGCATAAGCTGTGATGTATAAGCAATGATTGAATCATGCTCATCGGGGGTTGTTGTTACAACCACACGGCATCCGATGTGCTTCGCCATATCACGGATAAGCTGAACGTTTTCGGGTTTACTGTTTTTGTCAGGCGTTACAATATAGGGAGCATTGTCAAACAATGTGTCCGTTGAGCTCTTGTATCCGCCAACCTCACGGCCCGCCATAGGGTGTCCGCCTATAAAGTCCACCGTGTCAGGCAGAATTTTCTTCATTTCACGGACAATAAAGCCTTTTACGCCTGTAACGTCGGTAATTACCGCACCATCCTTGATAACATCCAGATTATCACGGACAAAATCAACATTGAGTTGCGGATA
This sequence comes from Candidatus Ornithomonoglobus sp., assembly GCA_045592645.1. Taxonomy (GTDB): domain Bacteria; phylum Bacillota; class Clostridia; order UBA1381; family UBA1381; genus Ornithomonoglobus. The sequence goes on from JAZNVD010000184.1 coordinate 5,636, forward strand.
CAGACACATTATAATAAGGTCTGCATCACGCATTGCATCCTTGGGGTCTGAATACCCCTCGTCTATTACACCATCAGTGAGAGCTAAATCAATACTCTCCTGACTTCTGTTGTATGCAACAATTGTACAGTCACGGAAACCTCTTAAACGTCTCGCCATTGAGCCGCCTATAAGTCCAAGACCGATAATCGCTATTCTCATCTGGAATTCTCCTTTGGTTTACTGTGCCTTCCCTAATGCCTGGTCAAGGTCTGCGATAATATCGTCAGCATTCTCAATACCAACGCTGAAACGTACAAGCTCGGGGCTTACACCGCAAGCTACCAGCTGTTCATCTGTAAGCTGACGGTGAGTTGCAGATGCGGGGTGTAATGCGCAGGTTCTTGCATCTGCAACGTGAGTTGCAATAGCTGCAAGCTCCATACTGTCAAGGAACTTAACCGCCTTTTCTCTGCCACCCTTAACGCCAAAAGCTACAACACCGCTGCAACCGTTGGGCAAATACTTCTGTACCAAAGGATAGTACTTATTTGACTCAAGTCCGGGATAGTTTACCCATGACACTCTCGGGTCAGCTTCCAGGAACTTTGCAACCTTAAGTGCGTTCTCACTATGGCGTGGCATTCTTAAATGTACTGTCTCTGTACCAAGGTTCAGTAAAAACGCATTCATAGGTGCAGGTGTCATACCCATATCACGCATAAGCTGAACAAGAGCCTTGCTGATATATGCTGCTTTACCAAAGTGCTTTGTATAAACAATACCGTGGTATGAATCATCGGGAGTTGTAAGTCCGGGGAACTTACCGCTTGCTTCCCAGTCAAAGTTACCGCTGTCAACAATAATACCACCCAATGCACAAGCGTGACCGTCAAGATACTTTGATGTTGAATGAATTACAATATCCGCACCAAACTCAAAGGGACGGCAAAGAATGGGGGTTGCAAATGTATTATCTACAATTAAGGGGATATTGTTTGAGTGTGCCAGCTCTGCAAACTTCTCAATATCCAATACAACCAATGATGGGTTTGAAATTGTTTCACCCAGAATTGCCTTTGTATTAGGCTTAACATATGTCTGTAACTCCTCAAGTGAAAGGTCGGGATCAACAAATGTTGTTGAAATACCGTACTTTTCAAGTGTTACACCTAAAAGGTTAAAAGTACCGCCGTAAACTGCAGCTGAACAGATAATATTATCTCCCTCACCTGCGATATTCATAACTGCCGCCATTGTTGCCGCCTGACCTGATGATGTCATCATTGCACCAACGCCGCCCTCAAGTGCCGCAATCTTTTTCTCAACTGCTGCCGCTGTGGGGTTCGCAAGACGTGTATAGAAAAAGCCTGACTCCTCAAGGTCAAAAAGCTTTCCCATATGGTCTGATGACTCATACTTAAAGGTTGTGCTCTGACAGATAGGCAGAACTCTCGGCTCGCCGTTTCCCGGGTTATAACCCTCCTGTACACATAATGTTTCAATTTTCATTGTTATCCTCTCCTTCCTCAACGGGTGTTAACATTAGTTTTCTTTCTTTATAAAATTCGATAAATGTCATATTCATATATGGCAAAAATGCTGCCATTGCCAGATACAAAACGAGATATGACAGTGTACTCATAAACAGTACTACCGCCAGCATCTGCCACAGAATAAAGGAAATCTCAACGCAGAAATATCTCCATCTGTAGCCGTGCATTATCTCACGTGTAAGGGCAAATGCCTCCTTCCGTGAAATATCAGATTTTTCTGCCAATATTATGGGTATCATCATATACTCATATTGCTTTCGTATAAGAGGAATTGCAAACACAAACAAAAGAACATATGCTCCCATAAGAATAAATACCACATACGGGCAATTTTGGAGCACATACTCACCAATGTATAATGCCGCCTCTTCTGTGGGGCTTATCTGGTACTGGAAAACCGCATCAATGAGCCCTGCAATCTCGGGAGTATCTGACATAAACGCCAGAATTCCGATTGCCACAAGTATTGGCAGATACGCCAGAAGCGACCACCCGACAATATATAGCTGTCTTAAAAATGTTATCTTAAGAGTATTACCAAAATGCTCGCTATAACCTGATAACACCACCCCTGCATCATATCGGCTTTCTTCTGAATTTACTTCTGTCGTGGACTTCATCCTTATAAGAGACCTTATAAATCCCACATTGAATATCTCTATTACAAATATGCTTACAATAACGGAAATCGCCATTGACAGCATATACCAGCCTGTTCCCATCTCCGTCGCCAGAAGATTAATCTTACTCATCAGGTATGATGGAATAAGGCATATAACTGCACCAAAAAATGTTCTTAAATACTCACCTTTAAGCTTCTCACGGGCAGAAAATTTCAAAAATGATGTCAGTAAAATATCAATCACTTCCTGCATATAATTTCTCACAATAAATTATAACAGAAAAGCAGAGATTTCTCAACCCTTTTTTGAGAAAATCTCTGCTTTTTACTTAATTTCTGTATTTATCTTTCAATAAGGCTCTCGCCTGTCATTTCCTCGGGCTTCTTAACACCCATCATATCAAGCATTGTGGGGCAAAGGTCGCAAAGCTTACCGTCACGAAGCTTAATATCACCCTCGCCTATAACAATCATAGGAACGGGGTTTGTTGTGTGAGCAGTAAACACATCCTTTGTTTCGGGGTCAACAAGACAGTCTGCATTACCGTGGTCGGCAGTAATAATCGCCTTACCGCCCTTCTCTAAAATCTTATCCACCATCTTACCAACGCAGGTATCAACTGCCTCAACAGCCTTAACTGCCGCATCCATTATACCTGTATGACCAACCATATCGCAGTTAGCATAGTTAAGAATAATTACATCATACTTATCCTCGTCTATTGCCTTGCACACAGCTTCACATACCTCGGGAGCTGACATTTCAGGCTTCATATCAAAGGTTGCAACGTCAGGTGACTTAATCAGAATTCTGTCCTCACCTTCAAACTGACGCTCCTCGCCACCGTTAAAGAAGAATGTAACGTGAGCATACTTCTGTGTTTCTGCAATTCTTAACTGTGTCATACCAAGCTTTGAAATATATTCACCGAAAGTCATTGTCAACTGCTCGGGGGGATATGCCACAGTAACATTGGGCATCTGTGCGTCATACTGTGCCATACATACAAAGTTAAGGTTCATAAAGCCTTTCTTTCTTGTGAATCCGTCAAACATAGGGTCAACAAAAGTTCTTGTAATCTGTCTTGCACGGTCGGGGCGGAAATTGAACATAATAACGCTGTCGCCGTCCTCTATCATACCGTCCTTATCAATTACTGTAGGAAGAATGAACTCGTCTGTAACATCCTTGGCATATGAATTTTTAATTGCTTCTACGGGGTCTGTTTCCTCAACACCCTCGCCCATTACCATAGCATTGTATGCCTTTTCAACTCTGTCCCATGCGTTGTCACGGTCCATTGCATAGTATCTGCCGCTTAGGGTTGCAAGCTTACCTGTGCCGATTTTATTCATTTCGTCAACAAGCTCTGCCATAAAATCAACACCTGATGTGGGCGGAACGTCACGGCCGTCGTGGAATGAATGAACGTAAACTTTTTCCAAGCCCATTTTGTTTGCCATTTTTAGTAAGCCTACAAGGTGCTTAATGTGTGAATGAACACCGCCATCTGACAAAAGACCCATAAGGTGAAGTGCCTTATTGTTATCCTTTGCACTCTGCATAGCATCCTTTAATGCCTTATTCTCAAAGAATACGCCGTCCTCTATGTCCTTTGTAATCTTTACAAGCATCTGGTATACAACACGACCTGCACCGATATTTGTATGACCAACCTCACTGTTACCCATCTGTCCGTCAGGCAGACCAACAGAAAGACCGCTTGCTAAAAGCTGTGAGTTTGGATATTCCTTAAAATATGAATCAAGGTAGGGAGTCTTTGCTTCGTATATTGCATTACCCTCGGTCTCGGGGTTAATGCCGTAACCGTCCATAATAATTAAAGCTATTGGTGATTTTGCCATTACTTTTTCCTCCTCTTTGGCATAAAATACGGTACACACACTTATGTGTACCGCAATTTAGTCAAATATTATTATTTTGCAGCACCTGTGATAACTGCGAAATCTGCAGCTACAAGTGAAGCACCGCCGATAAGACCACCGTCAATGTTGGGCTTTGCAAGAAGACCTGCTGCATTCTTTGCATTCATACTTCCGCCGTACTGAATTGTGATAGCCTTTGCAGTTGCATCGTCATAAAGATCAGCAAGAAGTGCTCTTATAGCACCGCAAACCTCTTCTGCCTGCTCATCAGTTGCAGTCTTGCCTGTCCCGATAGCCCAGATAGGCTCGTAAGCAACTACAACCTTCTTGGCATCGTCAGCACTGATGCCTGCAAATGCCTTCTTAATCTGGATTGCTATCCAGTCCTTTGTGATACCAGCCTCACGCTGCTCCAATGACTCACCGCAGCAAACGATAGGAGTAAGACCCTTCTCAAGTGCCTTCTTTGCCTTTAAGTTAACTGTCTCGTCTGTTTCGTTGTTGTATTCACGTCTCTCACTGTGACCCATAATAACATACTCAACGCCAAGGTCAACAAGCATATCTGCTGAAATCTCGCCTGTAAATGCACCCTTATCCTCAAAGTGAAGATTCTCTGCACCAATCTTTACGTGTGTGCCCTTTGCAGCCTCAACTGCCTGAGGTAAACATACATAAGGTGTACAACATACAACCTCACAAGTTGCACCCTTTGTTGCCTCTACAACCTCTTTAACGTATGCGTATGTTTCTGAAGGAAGCTTATTCATCTTCCAGTTACCTGCTATAATATACTTTCCCATTTCTATTGTTTCCTTTCAAATTGTTTTTTATTGTTTTTTATAAAACTAAGATAAAATTTCGCAGATTGTGCGGATAACCGAACGCTGTGTACTCCTTGTACATAAGCGAGGTTAGCCGTGCGAGATACGGAATTTTAATTAGTTTTTGTCTGTTAGTGCAGCAATACCGGGCAATTCCTTACCCTCAAGGAATTCCATTGAAGCGCCGCCGCCTGTTGAAATGTGGCTCATCTTATCGCCAAGACCTGCCTGGTTAACTGCAGCAACACTGTCACCGCCGCCGATAATTGTTGTTGCATCAAGGTCAGCAAGAAGTGCTGCAATCTCGTTTGTACCCTTTGCAAAGTTAGGCATCTCGAATACGCCCATAGGACCGTTCCATACAACTGTCTTTGCATCTGCAAGAACGCCCTTGAATAACTCAATTGACTTGGGACCAATATCAAGACCCATCCAGCCGTCGGGTATATTACCCTCAACAACCTTTGAAGGAGCATCGTTATCAAATGCCTCTGTTACAACTGTATCAACGGGAAGAACAAGCTTGTCGCCTGCCTCGTCAATCATCTTCTTTGCGTAGTCAATAAAATCAGGCTCAAGAAGTGATGTACCTGTTGTCTTGCCCTGTGCTGCAAAGAATGTATATGCCATACCACCGCCGATGATTAGCTTGTCAACCTTCTTAAGCAGGTTCTCAATTACTGAAATCTTTGATGAAACCTTTGAACCGCCAAGAATAGCAACAAGGGGTCTTACGGGTGAGTTAACAGCATTACCAAGGAACTTGATTTCCTTCTCAATAAGGTAACCTGCAACTGCGGGCTTAATGATTGAGCTTACGCCAACGTTTGAGCAGTGTGCTCTGTGAGCTGTACCGAAAGCATCGTTTACAAACAAGTCTGCAAGTGAAGCAAGCTCCTGTGAGAACTCATCAACATTCTTTGTTTCCTCAGCTCTGTAACGTGTGTTCTCAAGAAGAACAACATCACCCTCTGCCATATCGGCAACTGCCTTCTTTGCATTCTCGCCGACAACATTATCATCAGCCGCAAAGATAACCTCTTTGCCAAGCTTCTCTGAAAGACGCTTTGCAACGGGTGCAAGTGAAAGTGTGGGTACGGGCTGACCCTTGGGCTTACCCATATGTGAGCAAAGGATAACCTTTGCGCCGTTATCTATAAGATACTGAATTGTAGGAAGTGCACCCACGATTCTGTTCTCGTCTGTTATTTCCTGATTGTCGTTAAGAGGTACGTTAAAGTCACATCTTACAAGGACTCTCTTGCCCTTAACCTCTACGTCTTCAACAGTTAATTTGTTATACATAGCGTTTTCTCCTTTTTTATTGCCATATTACGGCATTTTAATATGATTATATTCTATACCAAAATCAAAGATTTTTCAAGTATTATTGCAAATATTTTTCAGTTTTATGCGATTTCTACAACAAAATAGGGGCTTTTGCCCCTCTTTTTTACAAACCTATTATCTTAATCGCCATAACCGCTGCAACAATACTTGCAAAGTCACCGATTAATGCAGACGGAATTGCGCGGTTTATGCTCTTAACCCGTGTTTTTGCAAAATACACCGCAAGGCAGTAAAAGGTGGTTTCCGTACTACCGCATATAACCGAGGCAATTCTGCCTATTGCGGAATCTGCACCATAGTCATTTAGTATCCCTGATAAAACACCAATCGACCCGCTTCCCGATAAAGGTCTTATTAATACTAACGGCATAACCTCTTTGGGAATACCGATTTTATCAACAACGGGTGAAATGAAATTTAAAAACAACTCCATAGCCCCTGATGCCTTAAGCATTGCTGCGGCAACAAGCATTGCAACCAACGGCGGAAAAATACCTGCAAGTATTTTCATTCCCTCACCTGCGCCGTCAATGAATTCTGAATAAACTGCCTTTTTCCTTGCAAGGGCAATTATAATTATAATCATTATAAGGGCAGGGATAATGTACTCCATAAAAAAACTCCTTTGCAGCTTCTCTTTAGAGAATATGCAAAGGAGAAATTTTTTAGAATATTACTTTATGCGTTTAGCCTCGAGATAAAATCTCTTGTCATACGCCTCACCCATTGAAAAAGTCTTTCTGGGCAATGCACCGTCTTTTATTACGGTTGTGAATAAATCGTTCTTTTCCATTCCGTCAAATATAAAGCCAATTGTATTCTCCGCCTTTGTAAGGCTTCTTACAACATCAGCACCGTGAATATAATCAATCTCACCTGCATTCTTTTCAAGATAGTCGTCCATAAACTTCTGGAAGGTTCCCACCGCAAGGTTACAGGGTGCGTCCTTAATATAAACTATGCTCTCCTCTCCCTGATGAGTAATAACTATTTTCTGTCCCCCATTATCAACATCTGTCATCTGGGGATAGTATTCACCCATTGCCTTTTTGACTGCCACGGGGTCAACATCAAATATAACTCTATGTATAGGCTCAAACTCAAGGGCGTCATCGTGCAGGTTTTCAAGCTCCGCCAAAGCATAACGTGCAGGGTGGTTTTTCTGCTCCTCTGGAGTAAGCTTTTTCTTGATTTCCTCCCAGCAGGACTTTGCCGTTGCAAGAGAATGGTTGCCGTCACCTACAGCAATAGCAAGAACATCCTTACCCGTCACACCGTACTTTGCCTCAAAGTCCGCCTTATCCTCTAACCTCTCAACTGCACACAGAACCCTCTTCTTTGTTGCATCATCAAGAAGCCAGCCTTTTATATGTCCCCCACCCTGCATAAGTTCAAAGTCGTATACAACTGTCAGTGAGTCTTTAATTTCATTTACAGGTTCTATTATCTCTTTCTTTCTGTCGTCTGCCAGCATAAGAATATGCGGAAGCTCAACAGATGCGTTTATTCTTATTCTCTGTCTTGGAGGTATACGGGAAATTATTGTCCCCTCTGTCGCACGGACAGGCGACTGTGAGCCAACAGAATAATCATATGCCTCAAGGTCAATTTGTCCTACAATACCACGACGTACACGGCCGTCTGCCTGTGTTCTTTCAACGTAAATAAGACTGTCGGGATACTCCTCAAAAACACCGTTATCAAGATACTCCTGCATAGTGTCATTTATCTTCTTAATTCTTGCATCACCGTCAGGCTCGTTTAAGTATGCCTCGGGATAAATGATATTTAATGTGCTCGGGCTCTCGCCTGCAAGCTCCTCCGCCCTTTTCCAGTACTCGGGCTCTGATGAATACTGGTCGCAGGCAACTACACTCCACTTTGAAAAATCAACATTTTTCGGGAGCAAAATATCTGCACTGGTAAATATACTCATAATCTCCTCCTATACCAAATCACAAAATTCGCAATTTGTAACCTTCTTTAAATCATCGGGTGACATTATCAAGGTCACACCGCATCTTCCGCCACTGACGGCAATTTCGTCATATTTCGTTGCCTGTTCTCCAACATATGTGGGATACTGCTTTTTCATACCAATTGGCGAAACACCGCCACGTATATATCCGGTAAGGTTTAAAAGCTCCTTTACGTGTATCATCTCAACCTTTTTATTCCCTGATGCTTTTGCAAGCTTTTTTAGGTCAACCTCACAGTTAACGGGAATACATGCAACCATAACCCCCGTCTTATCACCCTTTGCAACAAGAGTTTTAAACGATATATCAGGGGATATTTCCGTAAGCTCGGCTATTTTTTCACCAAAAGCCTCTCCTACCTCGTCGGTTTCATATTCAACCTCACGGAAATTTATTTTTGCCGCTTTTAACATTCGCATTGCGTTTGTTACGACTGTCTTGTTCTTTGCCATATCTGTACCTTTATTATTTTAATTCAACAACTGTTACGCCGTCCTCGCCCTCGCCAAAAATACCGGGACGGGATGATTTAACATATCTGTGCTTTCTCAACAACTCCCGTATATGCTTCTTAAGAACTCCCGTACCCTTGCCGTGAACAATCCTCACAGGAGAAATTCCTGCAAGATAGCAGTCATCGAGAAACTTCTCAACGTTTGCCCACGCCTCGTCGGGATACTGACCTCTCACATCAACCTCGGTGGTTGCGGTTTTTGTCTTGGACTCAAAGGACTTCATTGTGGGCGTATACTGCTTAACAAGGGCATCCTTTTGTTCGTTATTTTCAATGCGGCGTAAATTAGTCACGTGGACATCCATTTTGATTATGCCTGCCTCTACACGGACATTTCCCGATTTATCAGGCACCTTTAAAACAACCGCCTCCTGGTCAAGGTCAATAATCTTTACACTCTCACCGGGCATAAGATTCTTTGGCGGGTCAACAAATCTCTCCTTTGGTTTTGCCGCACGCTTCATTTTTTCATCAAGGGTATCCTCACGCTTTTTAAGAGTATCACGGACTTTCTGTGCCTTTGTATCAATGTTCCCTGACTTAATGCCCTTCTGTCGCATTTTCTCCAGGTCGCGGATAATCTCGTTTGCCTCACTCTTGGCATCCATAACAATTATCTTTGCCTCACGGTGTGCCTCCTCAAGGATGCGTGATTTGTTCTTTTTTAGCTTCTCACGGTCAGCCTCAACCTGCTTTCGCAGGTCCTTAAGCTCTCGCTTGAGCCTTTCATTTTCCTGGGCATCACGTTCTGCCGACACACGTGCCGTTTCAAGGTCGGTTATTACATCCTCAAAGCGGATATCCTCATCAGACAGAATGTCATTTGCACGGTCAATAATCCCCTCGCTTAAGCCTAATCTCCGCGAAATAGCAAAAGCATTTGACTTGCCCGG
>JAZNVD010000185.1:0-4694 GCA_045592645.1 Candidatus Ornithomonoglobus sp.
TCTGCCTTTTCCACTCCGTCAAAGTTACAGGTGTTGGCATTCTTTGAGTTCATAATAACTGCACGGCTTAAGCCTTGCATCTTATCAAGGTGAGCTTTTGTAACAAGGATAGGTGCACCCTTAACCTTATTGGTTGTATACACGCCTGCAGTCTTTGCAGGTACGTCTGACACATATAATCCTAAATCATTTTTCTCACGGTTCTTGTTAAGACCGCAATTAAGACCGTTTGCCTTATATCCCTTTGCGGCACAAACACCGCCGTCTATTACTTTATACATCTTTTCCATTCCTTTTCTTTTATTCATCACTATCATCGTCAGGCTCAAAAACCTTTGTTACTATTACCTCAGTAACACGACGGGGGTCTCGCTTTGAAACGCACACGTGAAGAGGTCCGTAATTGAATTCGTCACCAACACGCGGGATTTTGCCGAACTCCTCAACAACCCAACCACCAACAGTTGAATGGTCTGTATCGTTCTCCATATCAAATAAATCAAACATATCATCAAGGTCAGCAGTCGAACGCACCTTGTACTTATCCTCTGTAAGCTCAACAAAGGGCTCAACAACTGTATCGTGCTCGTCCCATATCTCACCTACCAGCTCCTCAATAATATCCTCAAGTGTTACAATACCCACGGTACCGCCAAACTCGTCAAGGATAATTGCCATATGCGACTTTTTTGACTGCAGTATTCTTAAAAGCTCTGAAATCTTCATAGACGGAACAACAAAGATAGGCTCTGTCATAACTGATGATACCGTCTGCTTTGTCTTTTGCATAACCATAAAGTCTTTATGATTAAGAACGCCTATAATATTATCAATGGTTTCCTGATAAACGGGAAGTCTTGAAAAGCCTTTCTCAAACTGTTCTGCTATCTCCTCGATTGTGTCCTCAATATCAATGGCAACAAGGTCGACACGGCTTGTGTATATATCTTCAACCTCTATATCGTCAAACTCGATGGCATTACGGATAAGCTCACTCTCGTTCTCGTCAAGCTCGCCGTCCTGTTCGGCTTCCTCAACCATTGTAATAAGCTCTTCTTCTGTTACACCTCTGTCATCAGTAATCTTAAAGCACTTATACATAAGCTTCTGCCAGATTGAAACAAACCAGTTAACAGGTTTAAAAAGAGCCATACAAAATGAAATAAACGGTGCTGCGAACATACTGAATTTTTCAGGGAAGTTCTTGGCAAGAGTCTTCGGAGTTATCTCGCCGAACATAAGCACAACAACAGTTATAACAATCGTTGATAGTGTTGCACCAAGGTCCTCCCCTACAAGGTCAATAAAAAGCACAGTTGCAATTGCAGTTGCTGCAATATTTACTATGTTATTGCCGATAAGTATAGTGGACAGCAATGCGTCCATATCGTCTAAAATCTTTAATACCTTCTTGGCTCTTTTGTTTCCCTCTCCCGCCAATGCCTTGATTCGGATTTTATTGGCAGAAAAGAACGCCGTTTCCGTAGCTGAAAAATATGCTGAAAATAACACTAAAATTGCAAGAACAATTACTTTTGTAATAATCTGCGACATACTGTCGTCCATAGAAAAAATACTCCTCCTTAAAATAAACCTGAAAACACAGTCAAATGTGTATTATTTGCAAACGGGCAACATTTGACTCATTTTATACAATACCAATGTTATTATACAATAGATAGCACTAAAAATCAAGTGTTTTAACCCATTTACGCAAAAAAATATGAACCTTTTTCAAGGTTCATATTTTTTTACCACGCTTTAATCTGTGCCTTGCTATTCTCATACCAAGACGACGGAAATATCCGTTTTCAATGTGTTTGTTTATCTCCGCGCCGAATAACAATGCGTAAATACAGAATAATGCCCACAACATCAACAGAATTATAGTACCAATACTGCCGTAAAGATATGAGAAGCTTGTGAAATACTTTACGTATATTGAAAAACCGTAGGACACAAGCAACCATCCGAGTGCAGTAATTGCTGCACCCCACAATTGTATGGAATATCTGCCCTTTCTCTGTGGCAGAAACGTAAACAGTGCAGCAAAAAGCAGTACCAGTATCACAAAAAATATGGAATACTTGAACTTCATAAGCACCGTTATTATATAATGGGCAAAGAGATACTCCTGGTCAAAAAACGATAATATTGCATTCCCAAAAACCAGGACAACCACCGTTGCAATTATAACTGCGAACAAAACAACATTGTAGAAGAACGAAAGCACCCTCATTCTCCACCAGCTAAGGTCTTTTGTATAGCCGTATATCCTGTTAAGACCGCAGTATATTGCCATCGTGCCTTTGGAGGATGACCACAGAAGTACAATAAACGCCATAGAGAAGATTGCCGTTGTCTGGGAACGGTAAAAAACCTCTTTGAGAATCCGGGTGACAAAATCCGCAATTTCTCTTGGGACCGTTGCATATACGGTGTTTACCAACGCATCTAAATCTATATTTATAAAGTACTTAAGACACAGTATAACAAGCATAACAGAGGGAATTGCAGACAGCACAATATAAAAGGTTGACTGTGCTGCGTACAACCCTATATCGTCTTTAAAAATGTCTTCTATAAACTCCTTTGTCATACCCCAGAAGCTTTTAACTGTGGGGTTATGCTTCGGGGAGTATCTGGTTTTGTCAATCATAAAAGACCCTCTCCGCCGTATATTTATTATCTATAATAATTATAACAGTTATCGGGGAAATAGTCCACTATTTTTTATTAAAAAACTGTACAAATTTTATTTTACCACCGATACCCGTACAGCATATCCCAACCGTGATTTACATTCATTTATAATACTGTGAACCGCCGTATCAGTATCCGACCTTCTGACAAAAGCTACCACTCCCAAATCACATATTCTTACTGCACATACACCCTCGCCATTTCTTGCTGACTCTACCGCCGCCATCAGTTCTTTTGAGGGATTTAACATTCTCTCAATTGAGGTCTGCGACTCATTTAAGGCTCTGAAAAAAGCCTCAAGCCCACAGTTTCTTAACCCCTCACAAACTGCATTTATACGTTCTCTCTCACTGCGATGAAACACCTCTGTAATCTCTTCATCTGTCTTTATTCTGCGTTTTCTTGTTCTTATAACAATAACGTTATATCCACTCACCGGAAAGGGTACACTGCTTAATTTTCCATCCGACTTCACTGCACACCAGCCACCGTCCCCATATCGGTCGCATACTGCGTGAAGACCTTCATCCCCTGATAGTCTCTCATTGCATCCCATACTGCGAAGAAGCTTGTTCACTGTATAAACGGCAGTTGCCGACATCTCGCTGATATCTTTAATATCCTTTTTATATAAAATCTGTGCACCCTTTCCTGATTTCACAAAATGCACATCACAAACATTTGAGTCAGCATCCATAACACGCAAAATATCACCGTAATCTCTGCCATAAGCACGGACACCGCACCCAAGGGCAAACGCCATAAAATCTTCTCCTCCGTCAAATATTTTGCACGGCAATCCTGTTTTTTCAAAGTATAGTTTCCCTTGCGTTTCACCAAATCTTGAATAAAAGTCCGACTTAAGCTCAACAGAATGTTCTGTATACATAAAATACCTCCTTTTGTTGATTTTCACAACCATTATTTAATTTAACCAATAAAACTGTTGACAATTCATAAAAAAGAATGTATAATAGTTCAGGTAAATCATTTTGAAAGGTATTGATATCATGTCAGAAAACAAGGAATACATCTTGACAAGCGAAGGTAAAGCCAAGCTTGAAGCAGAACTTGCACACCTGGTAAGTGTTACGCGTAAAGAGATTTCCGAAAAAATCAAAGTAGCACGTGGCTTCGGCGACCTATCAGAAAATGCCGAGTACGACGCAGCTAAAGATGAGCAGGCAGAGGTAGAAGCAAGAATCAGCCAGATTGAGCATATGCTTAAGCACGCCACAGTAAGTGAAGTCGAGGATGGCGACACTGTTTCAGTCGGCACAAAGATTAAGGTTGAATTCTCAGGCGAATTTGCAAAGCTTATGGGTATGACAGGAAAGATTGACTATTCAATTGTTGGTGCCACAGAGGCAGACCCTGCACAGAATAAGCTTTCATATGAGTCACCTATCGGTTCAGCTTGTATGGGTAAAAAAGCAGGAGACAAGATTTCTGTTGAAACACCCGGAGGTACAGTTAAGTTTAAGATACTTAGCATTGAAAAAGCATAATTAAAGAGCATAATCAGAAAGACTCTTGCAGAATTGCAGGAGTCATTGTTTCTTTAAGCGATATTCTGTACTTCGTACAGAGTGATATTTTTGATGAATCAAAAGTGCTATTAAAGCCTATGGCTTTAGTGATATTTTATTCTTAATCAAACTGCCGAAGGCAATATCACAGCAAAGCAATATCACTTGCCATGCAAATATCACTCGCTTTAGGCGAATAAAACTGACAAGCATTCTACAAATGCTTGTCATATTGCGTGACTTTTTTTCATACCTTTTATCGGGGTGATACGAATGTTAAATATAATAATTGTGTCCTGCTCGATTGTGGCAGCACTAATCGGTGCAGGCTTTGCATCAGGTCAGGAAATTCTATGCTATTTTGTTGTCTTTGAAAAATACGGAATATGGGGCTTACTTGTGACTTCCCTTTTCTTTGCGTTGTTTATCTTTTCGGTCCTCATATTCTGCATTAAAAACAAT
>JAZNVD010000186.1:0-4247 GCA_045592645.1 Candidatus Ornithomonoglobus sp.
ATCGTGCCTAAGTATGGCACATATATGAGATTCGTTTATATTATAACGGATATGCCCCTTGAGTTTGACGAACCCTTCACAGAATCACTGTGTGACAACTGCGGTGAATGTATTAAGGCTTGTCCCGGCAAGGCAGTATCAGAAAACGGCGTTGATTCATGGCAGTGCAGTGTTTACTACCGTGGTGCTCATAAGTCAAACCCGTTTATTACCGACGATTTCCTGAAAGGGCATCCCGAACGTGACGCAATCTTAAACGGTGATAAGAAGTTCGATGCAGAATCTGCTCAGAAAATATATAACGACCTTAAAATCCTGCCAAACACACATTTTGGTTATGTTCCGTGTCTTTGCGGTAAGAAATGTGAAACTGTTTGCTATAAGCACTTAAAGGAGGTTGGCAGACTATGAAAAACCGTATAATTGAATTGGCAAAAAGATATGATGCAGACCTTGTAGGCTTTGCACCTGCAGAAAGATTTGCAAAGGACGATGCAATCTTTAAGGTGTTCCCTGAGACAAAGACGGTAATCGGTCTTGGTTTCCGCGTTCTTCGCGGTATTTACCGTGGCGTCGAGGAGGGTACTACATATTATCAGTACACAACAATGGGCGTTGAAAACCTTGAAGAAACTGTAATGCCCCTTGCACTTATAAATGTAAGTAATCTTATTGAGGAGGAAGGCTTTGAGGCTGTTCCCCAGAGAAGAAATCAGCTTATTGTTAACGATGAATCGAGTACCAACCCCGAGGTGGACTATACGGACGTTGTCCGCGGCATCAAGGCAGAAAATCAGATTGATTTCCTGAACTGTGCAGTTATGTGCGGTCTTGGTGAGAGAAGTATGATAAATTCACTTCTTACTCCCGAGTACGGTCCCTTTATAAGATACTGTTTTATTTTAACAGATGCAGAAATTGAACCCACAGCACTATTAAAACCAAGTCTTTGTGACAAGTGTGGCGAATGTATCAAAGCTTGTCCCGGTAAGGCAATAAGCCCCGAGGGTGATATGGATTCATGGAGATGTACCGTATACTACAACGGTGCCAACGGCACAAAGAACCCCTTTATGCCTCCTGAGGCATATCTTGATTTTGAAAACAGAATGGATATTATAAACGGTACTGCGGAATTTAATGCAGAAACCGCAAGGGATATTATTGATAATACATATTTCTATCCCCCTGCAAAGCATTATTACCGTACATCAATCTGTGGCAGAGCCTGTGACAGAGCCTGCTATATCCACCTTGAGGAGAAGGGCGTTCTTACAAGGTCATTCAAGAGAAAGTTCCGTGAAAACGAGGACTGGAAGCTTGACACAAAACAGTTTGAAACCCTGAAGCGTGAAAAGCCCTGGAAGTTTACAGGTGAGGAGGACTAATATATGAGAATTATTGTATGCGGTGATGTTTGTCCTGCAAAATGTAATGATGATTTTGTTAACGAAAGAAAAGAGCTTTTGTTTAACGATGTCCCCGGGGTTTTCAAAACTGCCGATAAGGTTCTTGTAAACCTTGAGGTTGCACTTACAGACCAGGACACTCCCATTGATAAAAAGGGTCCTAATCTTAAGGCTTCACCCATTTGTGCAAAGGTGCTTAAGGACGTGGGTGTAACGGACTGCGGAATCAGTAATAACCATATTTTCGACTACGGTATTCCCGGTGTTAATGATA
Organism: Candidatus Ornithomonoglobus sp.; assembly: GCA_045592645.1. Classification (GTDB taxonomy): domain Bacteria; phylum Bacillota; class Clostridia; order UBA1381; family UBA1381; genus Ornithomonoglobus. Next base: position 1,684 of record JAZNVD010000186.1, read on the forward strand.
CAATTAACGCCATTACCTCTAACGGTATGAATTACACAGGTTTTGGTAACGACTACGAAGATTCAAGAAAGAACCTTGTATGGGAAATCGACGGCAAGAAAATTTCAGTTATTGCCGTGTGCGAGCACGAATACAGCTTTGCACTTGATGACAGGCTTGGTGCAAGACCCTTTGACCCCTATGATACAATAGAGGATATCCAGAAGGCAAAAGCAACTTCCGATTATGTAATTGTTACATTCCACGGCGGTAAAGAGCAGTGTGCTTACCCCTCACCCCGTCTTATAAAGGCGTGTCGGGCTATGATTAAAAACGGTGCAGATGTTGTTCTTTGTCAGCACAGCCATTGTATCGGTTGTTACGAGGAATTTCAGGGCGGACACATCCTTTACGGTCAGGGCAACTTCCACTTTACAAATATGGATCGCAATGACCCAATGTGGCAAAGCGGACTTATGACAATTCTTGATATTGACGGTAAGGTCAATATTGAGTTTGTTCCTGTTAAGGTTACAGGAAACGGGATTGAGCTTGCCAAGGGTGATGACTACACAAGACTTATGGATATGTTTAAAGCCCAGAGCGATACAATCAAAACAGGCGAATGGATAAATCACTGGGCAGAGTTCTGCGAAAGTGACGCCTCTATAGAGAGATATATCGGAAACATATCCCGTGCATATACCCCCGATGCAACCCCTGCCGACAACGAAATTTTTAACGGCAGAATGCACTGTGAAGCGCACAAGGATGTAATTGACTGGCTATGTAAGCACTCATGGGCAGAGAGAAAAGAACCGTAATAAGGAAAAGGTGATTTTATGTTCAAAACTGTAACCCCTGAATCTGTGGGAATATCCTCACAAAAGGTTCTGGATGTGGTTAAAATCTTTGACGATATAAAACTTCATAACCACAGCATCCTTATGGCAAAGGGAAATGACATTATATACGAGAGCTATTACAAGCCTTTTAATGAGAGCTTTCTTCACAGAATGTACTCCGTGTCAAAGACCTTTGTGGCAGTTGCCGTGGGAATGGCAATAACTGAAGGGTTAATGAAGCTTGACGATGTAATCGTAGACTACTTCCCCGATTTCAGGAACGAAAACACTGATGAATTTCACGATATGTGTACCGTATACGATATGCTCCGTATGAAAAGCAATATCGGCGCACCAATATTCTGGTGGGGTAATTTCAAGAGCCGTGTTGAGGCATATTACGCACAGAAAACCAACAAGGTCCCCGATACGATGTTCCATTACGACAGTATCGGCTCATTCCTTTTAGGTTGTATTATTGAAAAGCTTACGGGAAAGACATTCCTTGAATATCTTAAGGAGAAAGTTTTACTCGAGATTGGTTTTTCAAAGGAAAGCTATGTACTATACGAGCCGGGCGGATATACCGTCGGTGACTCGGGTGTTATGTGTACAACCCGTGACCTTGCCATTTTTGCAAGATTTATAATGCAGAAGGGTGAATGGAACGGAAAACAGTACATTGACCGTAAGTTTATGGAGGATATGGTTGTATGTCAATCCTATAACGACTTTGACGGAACAATCAAGTCCTATGACTCCAATGGCTACGGATACCTTACGTGGATAACTCATAAGACAGGATTTTCACTTGTGGGTATGGGAGACCAGCTTGCTATATGTGATATGGAGAAAGATTTTCTCTTTGTTATCACATCCGATAACCAGGCAGGAAAACAAGGCAGACATATTATATTCCATGAAATCTGCCGTCGCTTTATCCCCGAAATAAGTGATACGGCATTACCCGAGGATAAACCTGCGTATGACGCATTGTGTCAATATGCAGACAGCCGTAATTTACTTTGTCAGGAAGGACGCCCCGTGACATCTTTTACAGATAAAATAAACGGTGTGCCCTTTAAGGTAAAGGAAAATGCCCTCGGCATAACAGAGTTCACTCTTTCTTTTGATAAAGAATGTGGCAGTCTTTCTCTTCACAAGAGTGGCAAAGTTCATAACATTGACTTTGGTCTTGGTAAGAACAATTTATGCTCATTCTCATTTGGCGACCGTCCCGTTCTTAATATGATGGGTGAAAATGAAGAGGGCGAGTATAAATGTGCCATCTCAGGCGGATGGGTTGAGGAAAACACCTTCTCGGTTATGGTACAGGTTATTGATACATACTTCGGATGCCTTAACATTCACTTATCCTTTAAAGATAACTACGCAACAGTTCATTTCGGCAGAAGCGGACAGTATGTCTTTGAAGGAATTAGCGGTTATGTTATAGGCAAAGCGGATATATAAAGGAGAAATATTATGAAAGAAAAAATGAGAATTGCAGTCATTGGCTGCGGACGATTCAGTAAAAACTTTGTTCCTCTTTTTAAGGCACATCCCGTTGTTGAGGAAGTTTATGTGTGCGATGAAAGAAGAGAAAGAGCAGAGGATTACGCAGAACAGTTTGGTGTAAAGATTATTGACAGCTTTGAAGAGGCTCTTGCATCTGATAAAATCAATGCTATTGCAATCTTTACACAGAGATTCAAGCACGCACCTATGGCAATTGCGTCA
>JAZNVD010000187.1:0-18380 GCA_045592645.1 Candidatus Ornithomonoglobus sp.
GTTTACATTCGCAATGCGTCCTACCATATTTGCGGTTATACCAAGTTTCTTGGCAACCTGTGATGCGGTGTAGAGGTTGGCGTGGAAGTTCTTGTTCACCTGGTAGATACGCTCCGTTTCCTTCTCTGCCTTTTCTTTCTGTTCCAGTAGAAGCTGGTTCTGCTTCTGTGCTTCGATAAGGACTTTCTGTTGTTCAGTTGCTTCTACCACAATCTGCATGAACTCCTTCATAGCGTCTACATTACCAGAACGGATAAGCTCCTGGATTGTGAGACCTTCACCCAAAGCGCTTTGGGTGACTTTCCGCACATTACTTACAACACTTGTAGAACCTTGGCTTGTTAGATTCTTCATGAGCATGACCTCAAGCTTCTTTACTTCTTCCTCAGTCCAATCATGTGGATGCCATCTGTCACCAAGCTCCACGCCAATTACCTTTGCGTTCTGTCTTACGCACTCGTCTGTTACCCCACAGATACTTGCTACTTCTTTTGTTGTCATTTAAGACCTCCTTATTCCTTATTCCTTATTCCTTATTTCATTTTCATTTTCATTTTCATTTTCTTTTATATTAAGAACCTTGAGTAACACCTTACCCAGAGCGGGTCGTACTTGTACCAATTTTCCCTCTTTATTCGAGCGAGGTGTTCTACCGCTTTATGACATTGACTGCACAAGACGGCGAACTTGCTTGGGTCGCTAATGTCAGTATAATGCTCAAGACTGTCGTCCATATGATGAACTTGTAGCCTTTTGGATGGTGTCTTACAACATTCACAAAACGGGCGTTCTTTTCTTAATCTTTTGGAAAAGTCAAGCCAACGCCTTGTCCGCCTGAAATTTTCCTTGTCCTTATTGCCTTTGATTTTGTTCATTTCTTTCTCCTTAATCAAGTATTAAAATTATTATTATTATTAGTAACAGCAGAAGATTAATCATAATCTTATTTCGCCTCTCCTTCATAATGCTTCAAAATCTTTACTCTGAATGTTTGCGTGCCATTTACATACGGTATTTCTATGTAATTTTCATATTCGGCTAAGTCCCAATAAGTCTCTTCTATACCACCATCATGTAGAACATCAAACTCGTCGCCAATTGCATAGCTATTTACACTTTTCTCCAGAAAGTCATGATATACTTCTGGATTAGTTACTTGTAACAGCCATCGGTAATATTTCAGGTCATCTTCATCCCATTCTGGCATTTATTCATTCTCCTCTACAAAGAGCTTCGCAAACTCTTTCCATTCTTTTATCTGTTCTGCCGTAGCCCCTTCTTTATACCACGAAATTGCATAAAGACTTGATAATGGTTTCTTACTTAATACTGATACGAATGGTCTTCTGTATTCCAATACCTTTACCCTATTATCATCATAGACAGTAATGGTTCTATAGCTGGAACGAACACTATTAGATTCTATCTTTGCAGATAATGCAAACATACTCGATGCAATACACGACAATAAAACAATTACTGATAAAATTTTCTTCATTATTTACTTCTCCTTTTATTTATTTAGTTGAGCCCGGCCAGATATGCGTCATACATCCATTTATCATATCTTTTAGTTTCTCTTTTATTAACCTTATGAAGTTCCAGGTGTACGTCTTTCTTCAAGAACACCAGGTATCTTGCTGGAATGTGCTCATAGATATTAAGCTCTTGAAGAAGTTTTGCCATAAGATGCATTGGGTACATTGTTTCCATTACATGATGGCACTCCCAATCCTTGAATCCGTCTTTATATGCTTGGTCAAAACCCCTTATGTACATTATGTGTTCTGTACAGTACTTCTGTAGGTTCCAACATTTCTTGGCTCTTCTAGTCCATTTCTTTAGACCAAGTGAACACAAGTAGGATATAGCCTGTGGGTCGACCTTATTGAATGCTTTGCCAGCATATTCAACATCCCATCTTGCTTGACTTCTTGCAACCCTTATCTTTTCAATGTCTTCTTGTAGTCGTTTGCTTGTTTCAATGACATCATCTACATTATCTACATTATTATTGTTTATTTCCATTTACGTTTTCCTCCTAAAATGTTCCTTCAAAATATTCCCCCCAAAATATCACTAATGGAATAAGTAGGTATAGGTAAGTAGTGTAGCTAGTACTAGATGGTAAGTAACATAGCAAGAGTAAGGGACGGGACTAGATGGTAAGCACCTATAGGTGAATAAGCACGTGTACTAGACACCGAGGCTCTTTCCCGTGCTTATTTTCTGCTTTGAAGTTTCCTTGCATATTCCCTTTCCTCCTCATTCCATTTCTTGGGATAGTCTGTTTTATTACCGTTCATTATAACCCACACCCTTACCTTCTTCATTCTGGCACTTGGCTTTTGCTTTGCCTTTTCTTTCTTGTCCAGTCTTTGTTGTATAGTTGATTCATCAAAGATTATTTCTTCTTGTGCCATAAGCTCTTCATAATGGTTTATGTAGTATTCACCACATTCCTTGCACCACTGGGCTACCATTTCGGAAGTAACGCCACTGTCCTTGTTCCAGTAGAATGAATCATAAACCTGATACACCTTGGCACCTGCGTCCAGGAACTTGCCCAAAACCATAAGGTAGATGTTGCTTTCGTGTACGAAAAGCTGGTTTCTTTCTTCCTTAATATTTCCGGGAAGTGGTCCGATAACGTCCGTAAGGCGTTTCTTGGCAAGCTGGGCTTCTTGAAGGAATGTTTCATATTCAGTGTATTCGCTTTCGACCCATTTATCACCTTGCCATTCGCCCCAGTATTTTGTTTTGGATGGTGAGCATTTATTGTTACCCTTATAGAACTGGAACAATGAGCGAGCAAGGGCATAATCGGTTGTATTGAACATTATGCGTTGACCCAAAGACTTTACCTTTTCACCGGTAATGTCCCATACACGCTTTCCGTACCATTTCTTGTTGTTGATAAGATAAATAATCTGCGGGATGGAAGATGGAACATCATAGTGAATCCAGTTGTTGTCGCCAAAGATAAGGTCATTCAGTGCAAACCTGTCTTTTATGTCTTTGGTACAATGCTTTTCGTTTTCTGTCGTTTTCCACGCCATTTCGCCATTGCATCGGCCCTTGTCAAACTTCATGCGTATCCATTGGTTTGTCCACGGCATTGAATTATAACGGTTCAGATAAGAAATAAGCTTTCCTTTCTGAAACCTGAAATAAGGCTTTACTACTTCTGTTTCAGCCTTTAGTTTCAATGCGTCAATGTCAACGATTTTCCATGTGGCGGGCGTGAAGATAAACTTGCTATTGTCGTCAAGGTATTTCTTCTTTGAGGGTGTATCAAGCGTGATAATGTCGTCAAGGTTCAGTTGATGAAGCTCTTGATAATACTTTTGAATGTGATGTGTTGGTTTGATTGATGTGTAAAGACCATTCTTGCTATGGTCCAAGATGTAGTTATAGAACATAATAGCTTTCTCCTATAGCAGAAGTAACAAAGGCGGCCGCTACTCTGCCATAGGTTACTTGCTTTATACAATTAGTAGAAATTCTTTCCTACAATATGGAGCTGGTGGGATTCGAACCCACGATTATATCTTGATAAGTGCATGTGCCACAACCCCATTCTATTACATTATTAGAAATATTAACGGTTTTCATAGCTTTCGTAAAACTTTTACTAATTTATTAATATAATTGAATTCAAGGAGAAATAATATAATGAACAAAAGTGAGGTATTGCAGAACATGGCAATTGACAGAATGGGTGAGGACATTGCCACAATCGCAAGCGACGTAAGCGATATGAAATTGGACATTGTTACAATACAGAATGATATTGCCGAGTTAAGGCAAATGATTAAAGAAAGAAAAGAAAGGAGGAGGAATGAAAGTACAAGACAAGATTAAGGAATTAGCCGATGGTATATGCCTGGCTCTATGCTACTGCGAGCTCTGGGGAATACATAACGATGGCGACAAGCTCAAGATTATTGCAGAAGCTGTCCGCCAAGGCTACATTAATTGGGACGGTACTGTGGTAAATCCAATTGGTTTAGCCAAGCTTTGCGGTCACACTGAAGTTAAGGACATCAGAAAAGCGACAACATATATTGGAAGCGATACTGTTGTTGCCAATTTCACATTCAACGGGTTCAACCACTTCGTTCTGGTAAAGAACGGTGAGGTTGTATGGAACAGTATTGAACATAGTAAATGTGTCGAAAATGGCAATATTGAGTCTTTCCGTATACCAATCACTAATTAAATAAATAAAATAAAAGGAGAAATAAATGTTTTGGGACAATTGGTTTAAAGTACCTGCGATAACAAAAGACGAGCTTCAAGAACGTATTGCTGAACGTGAACAGAAAATCGCAGCTTGCGAGCAAATGATTGAGGACATTACCAAGAATTATCTGCCTTTGCGTGATAAATGCATAGAGATTATCCGCAAGAATGGACTGAATCATTATCCACTGAATTATGTATACAAAATTGCACATCAAAATGGTAAAATCAGATTCCTAATCTATGACCTTAAAGAAGATTATTGGGATGGAGAACGTACCTTAAAACAAGGCGATGACTTGCTTGATGAAACAATTCAGTTGAATACAATAGACCTTCTTGACAAGTTGGAAGAACCAAGTAGTTTAACCTTTTCAATGTACACCTCAGAAAGGGACAAAATACTTGATTCAATGGTTAGACTTGGTGACCCAAACGACAACCTTCGGTCAAGAATAAAGTATTACAAACTTGGTATAAATAAAATCCAAGAAGCATTGGGTGAATCAAAGGAGTTGTAAAATAAACGTTGCAACATCTTGTAAAGACATCGAGGTACTTAAGTGCAAGCATCTGGGTAACTACTACCAATACCTCTGCAAATTGAGCTCGACGCTTTGGGCATTACTTGTTTATGGGGAAGACGATGAAACCTTGATATACGAGAATGTTTATTTCAGCTATAATGAAGCGTTGTACAATTACAACCATTATAAGGGGGAAGAAGATTGAAATGGCGAAGAAAATTCTGTACATTATTGTTGCTGCTTGCTTTCTTGTTACCATTGCATTCGGAGCCGTTCAGACCTGCAGACTGGAACACAGTATGGCAGAATGTGGACAGTATAGAGAACAACTTGAACTTGCTGAAAACAGAGAATCAGAGGTTAGAGCAGTTATCAATAGAACGAGCCTTATTCTCGGCGAAACAACAAATTCGATTGGAGAGCTACGAGAAAAGCTCAAAGAGGTGGAAGACAGCTACAATAGTCTTTGGAACATGTTTTACGACAATGACGATACTATATATAATGGAAATAAACAGATACAGGAGAATTGAAGTGTGACTATTTATCTAGATTATTATAAAGCCAAGCTTGTAGACCGTGGGAAATTCATGGAAAAGTATAACCTTGAGAAGGTTGATGTCAATGGCGTTCCGTTCCGTGTAATCCAGCCTTACAAGCTTCTGGTGGGGGCACCATTGCTCCTGAATGTTGAGGGAAGCTGTATCAAAGTAAATGATGTAATGGACTTGATAGTGAACCGGAACCAGAGGACGCTTGCCGCCGTCAACAGGTGGCTTGCGGAATTGAAAGACCCATCGAATGTATGTGATGGCGTAATTTTGGATTTCAAATGGAAAAGGCAGGAAAGGTAAGGAAAGGTAGGAAATGTTCGGGATAAACAAATTAAAGTTGGAGATTAAGACATTGCAGACTTTGTACTGTGAGCTTGAGGAGAAGTACAACAATCTTCAGGAAACAATCAATGCAGAGGAATGGCTGGATTCTTGGCATCAGTACGTTGCGAACAAAGATACGGCCGGTAAATCCATGCAGTTCCAGCTTATATCAAAAGCGGATGTTCTTCTATTGGAGAAGGTTATTCAGGAATGTAACAAGAACCCAGACCTTGCGGCTATGTTGAGAAGCTCTGATGGTCAGGTACTTACATTAAGGACATATCCAGTAGAACTTAATAATAAAATCAAATATGCAAGCAGTATGTTTAACAAAGGAGAATAAATAGAATGAGTAAATCAATTTACATTAACGTCGCGATGGGATTGGGTGGAAACATTTCACTCACTTATGTTACAAAGGAACTTCATGAGGTATATGATGAAGTCGCTGTGTGTTCACCGTACTGGGATGTCTTTATGTGTGACCCTTATGTTGACTTGGTTTATAAGCCAGAGGAGATTCGTGACTTCATCTTCGATGCCAAGAGCAAGAACGCATACATTATGACACAGAGGCTTTATGACATGTCAGAATTCATTTATAAGAAGATTTCTTATTCGGATGCTTGGCGTAAACTTTGTGGCTTAAAGGTAAAGGGTGATAAGGATGGCTCAACTGGTACGCATACACTTAATGTAATACAGAAATTCCCTGCGCTCAAGCAGCAAGTTGATGGTCTTTTGAATGTCATCAAACAGAACGGATTTGAAAACTTTATTTTACTTCAACACACAGGCTCGCAAAGCCCTCTGGTTAATGTCCCAGTTGGAAAAGATGGTCAACCTGATTGGTCAAAAGTCCCATATAATAATGAGCAAGAACCTTTACAGAGACACCTTCCTGAACGAATTGTACAAGAGTTCATAAATAAAATGGCAGTAGAACACCCAAAGACTGCTATTGTTCTTTATTCCCTTCCAAATGAAAATCATCTTGACGGGAATAATCTTGTTAAGGCAACCATACCATATTTAGCCCACTATGAGTTAGCAAAGCAAGCATTAGGTGCAGTTACAATTGACAGCTCATTGCAACATTTGATTTCTGGCGTAACGAAAGTCATTACTGTATGGGGACACAGTGATGTGCTTTCTTTTGGTCACGTCGGTAATAAGAACATTGTTCAGGATTGTAGACGAGACGATATTCTCTATTTTAGCCGTCTTGGGCCATCTGGTGCAAAGATTAATTACGTAACCGCAGATGAGCTTCTGAAAGAAGTAGATGCTTACATCTTTAATAAAGAAGAAGCCGGGGAGAAAACAAATGTCAAATAAAGCAACAAGAATTAAGAAATCCATAAAGAAGCCGGACGCACTTTACAATTCATTGATTGGCTCCATCGTCTGTACCATTGGTATTACGACGGGAAGAACGGCGGAGGAATGCCGCAAAACCTTTAACACGCTTAAAAGAAACAAGCAGGTATTGCCCGATACGGTGCTTGGGATTTCCGAGTATGTCTGGACCATCTTCGGAAACGATGAGCTTGTCCCAGTGAGGTCCAAGTATGTCCTTGTGTATGACAGCCTCTCTGTCCGCCAGCCAATGGTTACATTCGTTAACGATGATGGCAACATCATGCCATTAAACCCCAAGGGCTTTACTGATACGAACATTCTGTCCCTGGCGGCGGAAGGACGGGAATGGGCAAGGGCGGAGTTCCTTTATGGTGAGGATGGGGAACTGATTGAGGATACTGATAATGTATAAGAATAAGATAAGTGCAGTGTATCAGATTATAAACACGGCTACTGGCAACAGATATGTTGGGTCAAGTAAGAATGTCTTCAACAGGTGGGCAGCTCATAAGGAACCTTCAAGATGGAAGGAGAAACCAAATAATCCAATGTACAAAGACTTTCAGAAATATGGATTAGAAAACTTCCGATTTCAAATTCTGGCACCAGTAATGCCAGAATATTTGAAGCAAGTAGAGCAAGAGTTCATTGATTTACTTCATCCTACGTATAATAGTAATAGAGCAAATGGTCTTGATGTTGAAAGACGTAGAGAACGCCAGAGAAAATATAACCAGTCTGAGATACGTCAGACATATAATAGAAAATATCACCAATCCAATAAATGCAAGGAGTCCAACAAGAAGTACAATAATCAGCTCTGTTCTTACAACGGTGAAACGCTGAAACTGAGTGCATTAAGTGTACGATTCTTTAGAGCCGGGGTTAATCATCCTACCCTGGAAGCCAAGAAGTATCTTATTGAGGGACAAAGCTGATGAAGCAACATCTTAATCCAAAAGAAGCCGAGGCTGTATTCATGAAAGCCTTGGCAGAATGGAAATCTTCCGGCTCAAAAGAAGCGTGGCGGGTAATGTGGGAAAGGGTAGTAGAGTGTTGCAGGGCCATTGCTATATATAAGTGTCCCGGCTTCCCTATGGTGGATGACAGGGCGATGGATGCGTCCATTCACGTAATGGAACTTATCGGTAGAAACTACACACCAAATAGCGGTTCCCTAAGCAAGTTCTGCTCCTACCCAGTCACCGCCGCCCTTTACGGTCCGAAGGCTGTCAGGGAAGATTCCGAAGCCTGTGTTGACGATGAGAACTTTCCGTGTGAGGATTATGATAACGAAATCCCTAACTGGGTAGAATATGAAGGGGGACACTTTGATATGAATGAGCTTATGGAAATGGCGAGGAATACAGGAGTCGCTTTCGCCACAATCCTAAAGGACTTCAAGAAACTTGCGGACGAAACTGATTTGAGATATGATGAAATAATCGAACTATTAAAAGAACATTATTCATTAACCGTTAATATAACTCACATAGAAAGGAGATAAGAAAATGCGAAAATTGGTTATGATTATGCTGGTGGCTACGATGATGATGTGCGGTTTGTCCGCATCAGCATACTATAAGGGACGAAAAGTTAAGCCAGAACAGCTTAATGAATGGTTCGCAACAAACAAAGAAAACAAGACAAAGATGAAGTGCACCCTTGGTAAGGATTCAAAGCTTGGTGAAGTGTTCATAGTCTTCGATGACCTCGGAAACAAATATTGTATTTCTGATGACAGTAATAATGATGGCATTGACCCTAAAATAATGGAGTATTGGGGTAAGGTAAAAGGTAAGGTAAGGAAAGAATAGGATGGTAATTTTGCATATTGTAACAGCGGCCGCTGTTCTGGCCGTATTATTCACAGCATTTTGTTTAGCGTTAGAACATTGGGATAACTAGATGCTTCCCATAAAACCCCCAATGAATTAAGCCACCTGTAAAAGGGTGGCTTTTGTTTTATAATGCTTTCGCTTCCCCTAGCATGCACAAATTACATTGCCTTATCTTGTCGCAAACAATCTCATCCCAGTCAAGCTTTTCCAGGTCATAGATTGACTTGCTTTTCATTTTATACTTGCATCCGCTTTGAATTGTATTACCCCTGATTGCAAGCCTTTTACGGCACAGGACTGTATTAGGGGCATCCCTATGGACTTTCATAATAAGCTCAGTTTGTGTGTAGCTGCTGCCATTATATGTGAACATGCTGGGTTGATACTTGCTTTTAATGTAATCCAATACTTCCTCACCGAACATCGGATGGTGATTGTCATCCCTTGCTCCCTCAAGCTCAACCGTAAGCCCGTTCCCTATGCATTTGGCTTCCATTTGCTTAGTCTGCTCAAAGTTATCATCAGTCACGACGAACTTGGCTATGAACTTGTGCTTCATTTTCTTGGCTTTCTCAATCCACCCATCAACATCCTTTAATTGGGATACATGGAATGACGCTAAGATAGTAACCTTACCCACATCAATGGAGTTCCACCATTCGGCATCTTTTAATGAAAAGTTCGTGAGTATCGTAACCTCAAGCTCAAATGATTCATCATTAATGTTATGAAGTATAGCAGGCAAATCAAACAGTGCGGGCTCACCACCAAGTATACTAAGCTGTATTTTCTTGTATCCGCTTTCCTTGAAAAGCTTGTGCAAATGCTTCGATACCTTGATAGCCTCATCATTGTTTATGCTGTCCTTTGTGCTGTTTCTCTGGCAGCAATATGGGCAGTTAAAATTACAGGCCTTTGACATAGACCACCATACGGACACGGCATTAACATTGTCCCTTTTCAGCAGATAAAAGTTGGAGGCATTGTTCTCCAAAGGAAACTTGCTGAACCTGTCACTCCAATCGTGCGGCTCATCCTTGTGGTATTTAAGGTAGCTTACAGCCTCAGGGCAGTTGTGCGTAATTATTTCAAGCCCTGCATCAAGGTAGTTGAAAATCTTTATAGGAAGCATTCCTTTGTTGAACTCATCCTCATTGAATGGGACAAGCCCTGCCTTATACTGCGAGAGTATCTCAGTGAGCTCCTTCTCACTTCTATATCCCATTGCCTTTATGTTATCCATTTTAGGAACACCTGACTCAATCTCACCGTATACATCGACAGGTAAATCAAGGCCGTTCATCCATTCCCAGTCAATCTTCTTTCCGCTTCTTCCGATATAAACGTACCTGTCAACCTTTGGAAGCTTCTTGTATTCCCTTACTGTTGAACCGTTATAGATAAGCATGCAGTTATCGTTATGTTTAAGGGAATCATTGTAAAGGAAATCCGTGGAGTTGATTACGACATCAGCCTTCTTGATAAGGTCATACTCATCCTCAACGCCAAATGCATACCAGTAATCGCTTCTGTCATAGATAAGCCTTTTATACTTTATGCTCTTTAACGCAATCTTCCATTTGAAAGGCTTTGAGATAATCAGGGTATCACATTCACCGACCGTATTATCATTGGCATACGCATAGTCGAATGTGTCATTAAGGTACTTCCTTAGCTTGTGCCTTCTGTAATTCCCTATGTCCCCAGTATAGAACTGGATTACCCCGTGATACCCCACGTTCTCCACATTATCAGGCTCGTCAAGGTACGCACATGGGAACCTTACGGTATCAGAAAGAACCCAGTACTTGTTCCCGTCCACGAACTTGGCAGTGTTCCTGTAGTTCGTGTTGTCAAAGTAAAAGTAAATGACATCATCCCGTAGTTCATCAGGGTCAGGCCATCTTTCCATGTTAAAAGGAATGGGCAGCTCCTTGCCTTCCTCATCGGACAAAGCAAGGTTCGGCCTGTGTTTCCTGAACCATTCCTTTATGTAATCAGGAGTGTCATCACTGAATGAAATAATGTTCGGAGCCTTACAAGAGGCCACGAACCAAACTGTATTCTTGTCTATTCTCATAGTTTAAGCACAAATGGGTGTCCAACGACCATAGTTAATGACGCAATTACGGAGAACCCCGTTCCTGTCGTCATCAGTAAAGCACAAGTAAGTATTTGTGAATGAGGCATAGCTATCAGAGCAAGCCTGAGCAGCTCCGTAATGATAGTACCAGCATCTGCCGATACTCCTGTCGTTGAAGTAGAATCTGAATGTACCACAACAACTAGTACTGTAATCCCATAGGCACGACTCCGTACTACTAGGAGAATTTCTGATACTTACAAGTTGCGCAATCGCTGAGGGGTTCCATTGGCTTGTATTCAACGTACAAATGCACATACACCCCTCACATTCACCGGATATACCTTCTATTATTATTTTCGGCCGACCGATGTATCCTGCGGTATCATAAGTGTATATCCCATTAACCATGAACATTGGCAGCTTGACATCTGAATTAAAGCTAAAGCTTGGATGAAGAAGGTTAAAGCTATTCCCAAAATCTACCCACCAGCACACATAGATTTCCCCATCACTGTCTATACGATAGATACAGGAATGGAACCGGTTTTCGCCGCTGCCTGTAGTTATATACCATTCACCCCTTGAATATACAGGGACTGCATACCTACCATTATTGTTCCATTGTACAACATTGCACATATTCGTGCCGTTATAGTAAACGTTCTGTGAGGAGTTTGACCCACTGAAAGTAGTTCCGTTATAAACTATTGCCATATATTTAACTCCAGTTTGTTGAGTACAAATACAAAGTACATCCTGAAACTGACGCATTGACGGCATTATTACAACACAAGTAATAACGGATATTACCTGCGGTAGGGACATAACAGCTTCCATTGAATCCAAGGCAGTTGGCGTTTACACCGTACAGGCATCCTTCACGGCTTACACAGATACCTTCACATACAGTATTATTCTCAGCGTTGTAGAAACCGAACGTAGCATAGCCCCAGTAGCCGTCATAGTTTGGATTGTAGTGACCTACATAAGCACCACCGTAATAACCTTGTACATTAGTACTACTTGCCATACAGAAGCCAGCCACATTGGTACCAATTGAATGGACACCTTTGTCTGCACAGAGGCCATTCTGTGCATGTAATCTTCCAGGGAAGTATGTATCTCCTGAGCCATCCAAAAGACAGGCCGTTCTTACCAAATTCGTGAACACACCAGTGTACTGCCTTACATAGATAGGCTCACTAGCATCATCAGCCGTGGCAATCTCAACATAACCATCGTTGGAACCACCACCGACTCTTATTCGGAACTGGTCGTTATCACCCATGTTTCCATAGACCAAGTCAGCCGCATTACCTGCGGAGACAGTATTGCAGACTTGTCTTGCGGTACCTACGGTCTTGCTTTCGATGTTTCCGTCATGAACAACCGCATACCTGCCTTCATCAACATAAACAGTTCCGTCAATAATCATTGACACGGCTCCCGCATAAGGGTTATCACGCCTGAATACTATGGAACCACCAGTGCAGTCCTCCCATGCGGCAATGGCCGTACCTGTCTGATTTCCCCAACTAGGTTGGTAGCCGGTACTATCTGAGGTCAGGCCTCCACAATAACCAAAGGAAAGCATTGTTGCATAAGCACTCGTTGCGGATATTTCACCTGCGTCAAACCTCATTGCACCTACACATTCAGCGGATATACACCCTGTATTAATATTTCCACCACCTACAATGGTATAAGAAACTCCGCTACCAACGCAGATACTGCTGTTCTGGCCAGGGAGAGCAAGGCTACCCGTACCTGGGTTAAAAGTGAGGTTAGAGTTTGCGGATTTGTAAATCTCATTTCCACATACAAGAGGTATGTTATAGCTTACGTTTGATGAAGTATTGGTAACGCATATGCATTCAGAAATCTCGGCGTTCGTAATGTTACCGGTAATGTTATCAACGGTCAAGGTTCCTGTCACAGGGTTATAGTAAATGGGGCAATCACAGGAAATACCCACATATCCTTCACCGGCCGTATTCTCCGTCAAAGGTAGGGCATAGTTCTTGTTACATCCGTATTCAAGCTTCTCAACCGTACCACCGACAGGACCTGCGGTAGTTACTGGGATTAAGCATCCTGTCCCAGAATCTTTATGTACATATCCAACCATTATTTATTCTCCAATTTATTAGTTATTCTTACGACTTGTTAATATTATTAGAATGATAAGCACTCAGCACTTCGATTTAAACGTACCATCAAAATTGTATTGTTCAGACCCAAATCTTATAGAAAACTATAATGTAGTAATGTCTGACGATTCACAAATCTATGTTTGTCACCATAGGTTAGAAACGCATTTCTCTGATGGAACGCCCAGACCCAAGAACGCACAATTATCGGAAGCCGAACTAAAAGCTCTAGATGTCTATTACAATAGACCACCAGAAGAGCTAATCTTTATGACGGACAAATGCCATAAAAGCCTTCATCACTCCAATAAATATGTTAATAGCTCAACAAGAAGAAAGCTTAGCGAGTACAATAAATCACATCCAGTCAGGTCTTTCCTTGGAAAATGCCATTCTGATGAAACTAAACGCAGAATTTCAAATGCAAAGAAAGGTAAAACCCCTTGGAACAAAGGAATTCCGCTTACCAAGAACATTGGAAAACATTGGTTTAACAACGGCATTGAAGAAGTATTCCAATTTGACTGCCCAGACGGTTATGTTGCTGGTCGTATTAAGTAGTATAAGTCTTCCTAATCCTTACTAACTGCTTTACCAGTTTCTCTACTAGGTCGTGTAAATAGCTCTTAAAGCCATCTTCCCTAAAATAATCAACAGTTGTGTATTTAAGGACTATAGCATATATAATCTGATATTCAGTTTCTACATAAGTATCGTCATCAGTAATATGATTTTCCCTAATCATGCGTTCTACTTCGTCCAAGCATTGGGAAATAACAAAACGCTTATGATAATACTCACATTCTTTCGGTAAGTCAGATACTGTCCCCTCAAATAAAGCTTTAGCGTATAATTGCTGCATATTTCTGATTTTAGCTTCAGAATCCGCAGTTCCTACTGTAACTCCCTTTCCCTTGAACGACAGCATACCCTTCTTTACCATATAGAAAAGAAGTCCGAAAATTCCTACGACTAAGGCAACCGCAGCGGGTGTCTTAGCTAGGATGGTGATAGCTTCCCACATAATTTATATCTCCCTATTATTAGAATTAAACGGCAATGCTCACACCTGCCTTCATTTCATCACAAGTAAATGTACAGGTAACGGTTCTGCCATTCGCAGTGGCACATACCGTAAAGTCTCCCATACTGATGTAATCCTGAGCACAAAGCCAAGTTGGCACCTCAGTTAAAGCTTGGCATGCATA
Organism: Candidatus Ornithomonoglobus sp.; assembly: GCA_045592645.1. Taxonomy (GTDB): domain Bacteria; phylum Bacillota; class Clostridia; order UBA1381; family UBA1381; genus Ornithomonoglobus. The sequence goes on from JAZNVD010000187.1 coordinate 14,298, forward strand.
TTCGCGGCTCCTGTATTGCTGAACAATCGCATTAGGCTCAGTAGTGCAGCTGACATTTGCCGTCAAGCTTGCGGTTATCGTGTGTTCCATAGGTGTATCTAGACCTGATAAATTATACGCACAACAAACTGCCGTAGACTTCCTTACATATAGTTTGGAACAGTCACTGAAATTGGTAATTGATGTTATTGAAACTTCCGCATTAGTATCGGAGCACAATGTGTAGCATCCATTCGTAGTAATAGGCCTGAATGTACCCCCAAAAGAGCATACTTGAACACAGCTTCCGGTATGTATACAATAAGGCCCCGCCTCACCAGAAAGCCCGCAAGAGTATGGACAACCGGAGCTCTCGAACCTAACCCAGTCTGTATTCATTCCCGAAGTGCACAAGAACTGAATACATACATTGGAGAGGTTCTGCCATACAAGCTTACATGCACCACCTTTCGGCTGATAATAAATGCGGGTCAATGGAGTGCCGTTAAATGAGGCGCTCTTTACATCCGTTCCGTTAAATGTCAGACTCATACCGTTAAAGCTCCACTATAGTAAGGTCAGTACCGCTCAGTGTCATTGAATAAGAGGCAGGAAGCGTAATAGTAACGTTTCCGTTCACTGGGGCAACTCCGTTAACGCATTTGACTGCGGTACTGTCCAAGGCATTGAAAGAGGACTGCAATGATGATGTGCAACTGTTTATGGAAGTGATTGAGCCATCAACGCTTGTGAAATGGCTGTCATAGCAATTAATACAAGTGTCATAGGCTGTGGTGCAGTTATTTACAAATGTATGAAGACCAGACAAATCCGTGTTGATGGCCGAGATACAGTTCGTATGCTCAGTATCCGTTAATTTCAAAGCTGCGACATCCGTATTAAGGCAGCTAAGCTGGCTATTGTAGCAGGTATTGCAGGTATCCTGAGCCGTGGTATGTGCCGTAAAGTCAGAGCATTCCACCTTACAGGCAACAGCAGTGTTCAGGCCAGATACGCAACCGTCCAATGTATTAATGCTTGATGTATTCGCATCAACGCATATCATTATGGCATTGTGTGCCTGTGTAAGACCCAGGTTATTTACAAGAGGATTTGCGTTCGTAGTGTTGGCTGGAATATACCCTTCAACTGTGGCAATACGGTCCTCAAGGGCTCCGATGTCCAAGGCACTGATGTCATCCTGCGTAACAAGCTGGTTGGTAGGGGATGCATTCCCAGGAGTTACGGAAAGAAGATAGGCCACATCATCAACGATGTCCTCATGAATACCAAACGCAACGTTTGTCTGGAACTCATCGCCTTCCGTAAGGGTACCTGCCGTAATCGCATCAAGTACGGCCTGTCCGCAAGAATAAGTCTTTATTTTCTGGTCATTTATCTGTCTAAGACCAGTCGTTTCCTTAATAAATGTGTTCAATTTTACATCTCCTCTGCCTGAATATATCCGTTGCATTCCGCAATGACAACCTGTGAGCCGACCGGAATGTTTCCTGTATAGGCATTATAAGCCGCCATAGTAGCGAAGCAGTAAATGCCAGGCTGCTTGTCATTCCAACTATAACTGACACAAGAAGTGCCAGGGTCAACCACGGCAGTCAGTACCTGCTCAGAGGCTGTAGGAATCGCAATGTCCTCAGCCCTGTGCGTAGTTCTGTTGAACTTCAATAACGCATTATTTACAATGTCAGTTTCTTCCTCACGTGTCAAGGCCGGCTGTAAGCTTGAGTAATTAAATACAGTGAATACAGCATTGGTATATTTTGTATAATCACCATCGATAGCCTTGGAATCATATGAGGTCAATTCACCGCTTACTGTTTCCTCAACCTCAGGGTCGATTGATGAATACCATTTGTTGTCCTTGTAATAAATCTCTGTATAAGTTGTGTCAGTTCCTGAGGCATGTCCTAAACGGAACTGTCCGTCATTACCGGAACCGAAAGCAAGGTTATCAGTGCCGTTGTAGTTATGTGAGATAATACCAGTAAACTCACCGGTGGCCATACCGGAAGGATTGTTCTGTCTTAATACGATTGTGTCCGAGCCTGTTGAAAGGGTTTCTTCCTCAACCGTGTGTGTAGTTCCTGCGACATAAAGGTCACCCTCGATATGAGTATCTCCACCAACATCAAGCCTGCAGTTTACTTGGGCATTATCGAATACCCCGCATTCAACCTCAAGGCAAGTAGTAGTCTGGATAGCATCCCTTGTACAATTATAAACTAACGGATGGTTGTCAGCAAGCACGCAATCACTGTTCTTCACGGCAAGCTCATCGAAGCATCCATCACGGTATCTTGTCATTCTAGGACGGAATACCAATGAATCATTTGCCAATGTAACAGGAGTCGTAGCGGTGTCGGCAATATGTGGTGTCTTGAAATCACAATTTACCTTAAGGTCAGTACCAATCTCAGCGGAACCGTGAACGCAAGTAGTATCTCCCAGGTGAACTATAGGATGCTCTTCCTCGACTGTTTCACCGTTGTATGCGGCAACTCCTTTGCTTGAGATAAGGTCTTCACAAGTGCAGGATACGCATGTAGCAGGAGTTACCCAAGTAGGGCTCTGAATGTCACAGATAATCTTGTTCTGGACGTACTGGTTCTCACAACCGTTTACATAGATTGGATTCAGGTTAATGTCCCTGTCGCAAGTAAGCAGAAGCTCTTTCGTAATACCTACGCAGTCCATTACCAAGGAATCCATCTCAAGCTCATTAACGTGAAGCTTGTTTGTAAAGATAATGTCCTGGATGAATGTTCCCTTGTATTCCGTAATGTCAAAATTAAGCTCTGCCTCAGGCAACTGGTCTTCCGTATAGATAGTAGGAGGCAATACGTTGTCCGTGGACTGGCTCTGTCTGTATAATGTCAGGTGCTCAAAAGCCTTGACGTGAAGCTGTACTTTTGCAACACCACCTGCCGTTTTAGTAGCCTTCAAGTCAATAAGCTGGAATAAGTTGTCCTCAGTCTGTGACCAACGCATCTGAACGTTGTCAATGGAGTTAGTGAACTCAACTGACCAAAGCTTTGTTCCGCCATCATTTCTTGCTTCAAGGAAGTAATTGCCGTTTGTAAAGTCTGGTAAAAGAATGTAGTGGTCAACGATTGTTCCACCGTTTATTTCCTGAGGGTCATTCTTGTGGGTAATGTAATTGGTGTCAAGTTCTGTTACCAAAGCCTCATCAATCTCAGCATTGTCAATAGAGGCTTCTGTTGCTTCCAAGTTCTGGATATTTGCATTGTCTGAGTTTATAGAACAAGAGCTGATTGTTTCCGCTGTTGCCGTTCCTGTAAATGTAGGATTAGGAGCCTCAAAGCAATAGGCTATAAACCTTCCGTTAACCGTCAGATTGCACTGGATTGAGGCATTCTTGGCCTGTAATGAATTGGTTGCTGAAACAAAAGGAGCAACTACGCCTACATTTGATGTCAATTCTCCATTAACATCAGCCCTTCCACCAACTGTTAAATGTCCGTTAATGTTTTCGTTTCCTAGCACACAGGAGCTCCCTGCCTTTAATGAACATGTATTAGTGGTATTTGAGCAAACAGAGTTGGAGTTTATTCTTGTAGAATTAAGCTCATCTATAGTGGCATTGTCTGCAGTTAAGGATGTAGTAGTTACATTAGCCGTAGCAACTTGTCTTGCTAGATTTTCATTAAGGTCGTCAACTTTGTCTGATGCAACCTCGGCACAACATACCGCAACGTTTGTTCTGTTAACAAGGTCCTCGTATTGCTGCTCCGTTATAGGCTTCTCAGCAGGGTCTAAATATTTCTTTGTCTGATTAGAAGGGAATATCTCTTTCATGTCTTATTTTCCTCAATCTATTAGTTTAGGTTAATATTCTACTAATTATGTATCTGTTTAAATTGCCGAAAGTTTGCCACGTGGCTTTTAAGCAGATGAGTAGGAGATTTAAACAGATGAAAACAGAAATTACCAATCACATTAAGTCATTAGGTTTGACATATTCAGAAAATGACCTTAATGACATTTTAATCGAAAACAAATTAGCATTACATTTTGTCGATTTCTTCAATGAGAAAGAACCTCTTAAAAGATGGCAAAATTATT
>JAZNVD010000188.1:0-2621 GCA_045592645.1 Candidatus Ornithomonoglobus sp.
TGATGCCGAGGTTATTGTTCTCGTACCATATATACTCTCTCCATTTACAACAACGGGACGTGCTTCGGGGTTTGGTTTATACTCAACATAATTTTCTGTTTGTTTTCCAACACTCTCCGACATAAAAACATTATTATTATAAACTGCTCCGCCACCCATATCGGTCTGCCATCCGCCATCGGGCTTTCCATATACTGAAGCTGATACTGCCTGTGTCGTTAAACACAAAACAGAAATCAGAGTTATAATTACTTTTTTCATACCTGTTTCTCTCCTGAACCCTTTTAACTCTTATATGAAAATTATATCATTGCACAAATTATAAGTCAATATGTACAATCTGGCAAGTTTCTTTTTATCTATTGTATTTTATCAAATTAAATGTTATAATATTTACAGGTTTTATTATAAGGAGATTGCTATGGACGAAACTCTTATTGAAAAATATATAAAAGAGAACGGTGAGTTTGTCACTGTCCCCGTAGGCACAAGTATGTATCCTATGCTTCGAAACCGCCGTGACAGTGTTTATATGGTAAAATATGACGGCAAAGGACTTAACCGCTACGACCTGCCTGTTTACAAACGCAAAAACGGTTTACAGGTTATGCACCGTTGTCTTGGTAAAAATGAGCACGGTTATATTATGTGCGGTGACAATCAGTGGATACTCGAATACGGCATCACGGATGAGCAGGTGATTGCTGTTGTGAAAGGTTTTTACCGTGATGAGAAATATATTCCCGTCACAAAATGGCACTATAAACTATACTGCAGATTCTGGTGTATGAGCCTTTGGATGAGAAAACAAATGCTTCGGGTTTTATATAAAATCAACAGAAAAGAAAGTATCCTTAAATATAATAAAAATAACGATTATTTAGCCTGAAATCATTGACAAAATCTGCTAAATAAGATAAAATAGAAGTAATTAAATAAACGGAGGTGTAATTGTTGATAAAGTGCATAATTAAAGACATCAACAAGGATATTAAAGCCGAGTGGAAAGGCGAAAACATCGATGTTACATATGACAGCTTGTACAAAGAGGGCGACACATTATTCGTTACCTGTGATACAGACTTCGTATCTGTAAGCTTTGACGAATCACAGGTTGAATCAATTGTATATGTACCCGACCACGAGTTCTCATTTACAGTTCCTATGAGTGGTGATGCTATGAATGCTTATAACAAGGATTCATGGGAGAAACCCTCACACAGAATCGTTGTTTCACCCGTTTCCGACGAGGATGCATTATCCACAAGAAACATTGCACTCAACAGTGTTGACTTCACAAACAACATCCGTACATTCCCTCATGCGTGGGCAAACTTCGTTACAAGAGGTTCAGCAGTATTTGAGGCAAAGAATGCTATTGACGGTGTTTGTGACAATTCATCACATGGTGCTTGGCCCTATCATTCATGGGCGGCAGGTGCAAGAGAGGATATGATTTATATCCTTGATTTTGGTACAGAGGTAGAAGTTGAAAAACTTGTTTTCTATCTTCGTGCAGATTTCCCACACGATACATATTGGAAATCATTGAATGTTCAGTTTGACGACGGTGAAAAAGCTCATGCAGAGTTTGTTATGACTGCAGACGGTCAGGAATTAGTTTTACCCGAGCCAAAGAAAACATCAAAAATCACTTTTGTTGATTTTAAACAGGTATCAGAACCCTTATCCTGGGCGGCATTGTCACAGGTTGAGGTTATAGGTAAATACATTAAAAAGGAGAATAAAGGAATGGAAATCAGAAACGCTTCAAATGCTAAAGACGTTAAGCATTATACAACAGAAAGATTAAGAGAGGAGTTCCACATTGCGAACTTGTTTACAAAGGATAATATCCGTATGGTATACAGCCATATCGACCGTATTATCACAGCAGGCTTTATGCCCGTATTTGCAGAGCTAAAGCTTGAGGGTGGCAAGGAGCTTGCATCAGAGTATTTCCTTGAAAGACGTGAGATGGGTTGTATCAATATCGGTGGTAAGGGTATTATCACAGTTGACGGTACAGAGTACAATATGGAGCCCCGTGACGGTATCTATATTGGTAAGGGCAATAAGGAAATCTCATTTAAGAGTGTTGATCCCGAGAATCCCGCTAAGTTCTACGTAAGCTCATGTCCTGCACACAAGGAGTACCCCACAGTTAAGATTGATATTTCAAAGGCTAAGAAGGTTCCCTGCGGTGATCAGGCAGACGCTAACAAGCGTGTAATCAACCAGTACATTCACCCCGAAGTAATGCAGAGCTGTCAGCTTGCTATGGGTCTTACACAGCTTGAAGAAGGTTCAGTTTGGAACACAATGCCCTGTCATACACACGACAGACGTATGGAGGTTTATCTATACCTTGATATGGGCGAGAATGATGCAGTATTCCATATGATGGGCGAACCCAACGAGACACGCCACATCATTATGCATAACGAAGAAGCAGTTATCAGCCCCAGCTGGTCAATCCACAGCGGTGTTGGTACAAAGGCTTATTCATTCATCTGGGCTATGTGCGGTGAGAATCAGGAATTCACTGATATGGACCACATTGAAACAAAGGACTTGAAGTAATAGTCAATTTAAAAGCGTATCACATAAGTGATACGCTT
>JAZNVD010000189.1:0-3539 GCA_045592645.1 Candidatus Ornithomonoglobus sp.
CCTGCATAGCTACCGCCCTTTGATGCACCGGCTTCACCTGCGGCATAGCCTCTCGGTGCGACTGCAACATCGTTGGGTATTGTTGGAATACTCTTTATCTCTGCAATAACCTCAAAATTACGCTTATCAAAAAGCTCCCAGTCTTCCCTGTCGTCAATTCTGTATTCCATTTCGTAATCAACCCAGGTATTGGGCGTTGTGTACCATGAGCTTACGTATCCGTCTGCATCAAGCTGATCGCTTTTTGCTCCTGACATAAATGTGTTTGTAAGCAAACGTCTTGTCGTATCATATACTCTGTAACTTACTATGAACTTTCTTCCATAGTCTGATTCGTCAAGAGCCGTTGATTTAATACCCTGATTTGTACCAAACACAGTCTGTGATCTGTACTGGAAATTATTTGACAGATTGTTATTTATATCAATATGTGTACTGAATCTTAATGAATAAGAATTCTTCCAGGCATTTCCATCACCGCCGGGGAGATTGTCATTTACTACACTCTGATGCACAAATGAACCGCCACTTATTTTAGTGTCATTGGGGGTATCAAAGTCAACACAGTTTACAATAAACTCGCCGGCACCCTTCTTTGCTGCAACATAGAACGTAGGCGTTCCATCACAACTTGCAACATAATCGGTAACATCTATACTGTAATCGCCTGCACCGATAACTACAACCTCACCCAGAGCTTCACCCACAGCCGATTTTGTTATATCTGCCTCATTAAGGTCTGTTACGGGGTATACTATGACTCTGTTTGCCGCATCATTGGTTACAGAGAATCTCAGTTCAACATTCCCTGCATTTTTGTAATCTTTCTCAGGGAATGTCATATACATTCCATCGTTGGTAATTACGTTATTAGTGGTGTTCTCTGCAGGGATAGCCTGCTCCCACTTTGTGGTAAATGTCTTTGAAGCTGCTTCAGCAATATTCTTTCCGTTCTCTGCCTTAAGGGTTTCAGGCACAGCTACTGTGTACGTGCAACCACCCTCAATGCCGTGAGGAACAAAATTCCATGTCTGATTTCCATAAGAAGATGTCCATACACCCTGTACTGCTTTTCCTGTTACATCGTTTATAATCTGTACCTTTTTAATCTCATCTTCAGAAACTGCACCTGTAAATGTCACGGTAATATCATTTTTTGAATCTGATACATACTCATCAGGTGCATCAATATAAAGTACCTTTGCATTACTGTCCTTCAACCAGTAATCCGCGTGGTCCATAAATGCCTGATATACGTCTACACCGTAATCACGGTCTTTTCCATAACCATAAGTATGTCCCTGGTCAGGACAAACAAGATGAATGCTTGGTACATCCGCCGTACGGGCAGCCATTTCAGTTAGTGTATAAATACTTGAATATGAACCGCCCGACAACATGGTTCCAGTATTAAATATAGGTGCCGCACCTTCTGTGATATTCTCATAACCAAGACCTACAGACGCGTACATATAGTTCACATTTGACGGAATCTTACTGCCGTCACTGTATGTAAGGAACTGTTGCTCCTTCGGCTCACGGATAATCGACTGCCCGGGGTTATTAACTGTATCGTTAATATAAGGGTCATTATAGAAATCAAGCTCCGCTATTGCCTCATAGCGTGTTTTGTTGCCGTAGCCCTGAAGGATGTTCAACGGATTAAAGTCCTCAGGATTGGGGCTTCCCAGACGGAATATGTGTCCGCCCTTTGAATTGCCGTAGATACCGATTGCATCAACGTTAAAGTTATATTCACGATTGGCATTTGTGGGGTCTGCAAGAGTTCTTATCAGTCTTACAAGTGCAGTGTCCGCCTTGACATCATTAAAGATTCCGACGGAGTAGCTTGTGTTCTGTCCCGATACGGCACCTGCGTTACCCGTTCCCTGGAAAGGGCCGAAATGGTCATTTCGCGCCATAGGCACAAAACCGTAATCAGCAACAACGCCTGCATATCCGTTAAACAAAAATCCTGTAAACTGTGGCCTGTCTGTTGCCAGACTTCGTGCTGCACGGCTCTCCGATGAAGACTTATGAATCATAACCGGCACCGTCATATCCGCATCTGTGGGATAGATAATATCCATATACAGATTAAGGTCAATAGGTGTCCCGTCGGGCTTTAGGCAGTCATAGATCGTCATGGGGTTTTTATCGTTAAACTGTGCAGTATATTCACGGACTGTCATCTCTTTGCCGTTTATTGTCATAATGTCATTTGCGTGAATTGACGCAAAGTCATTAAGCCAGGTCTCTACAATATAATCAAGGGTTCCTGCCACGCCGTACTCATCAAACGAAAAATACTTAATATTATATGCTATATCATAACCTGCAGGAAGGATGTAAACCTTTTCTGCTGATGTCATCTGATTATCCGTGTAGCTTCCCGTATTTACAGCCTCACGAATATCCTGCAGACTCCAATCAAGGTCGTGAGTATTTGTTTTCTCGTTACCCATATAGTCAACAACTATAACGAAGAAATCTCTCTCGATAAGACCTTTTATAATCTCTGCATCGGACTTTTTACCGATTCTCTCTGTGTTTGTATTCATAACGTACATAACCACATTCGAGCTGTCTGCGCCCGACTTATAGGATTTTGTTTCATCATAATATGTATGCACATTAACGGGAATTCCTATTCGTCCGTCATCAGCAATTGTTTCAGATGCGTGGAGATATCCCGAAACATCCTGAAGCCCTGCGGGGGCTTCGGGTCTTGCACCAACAACCGTCGGCACACACGCAATGAGCATAACAACTGTAAGCAACCTTGCCACAAAAGACATAAACCTTTTCTTTTTCATACATATACCCTCCTGTGCAGAAATATTGTAGAATTAATTAACTATATTATATCATTGCAAAATTTCTATGTCAATAATTTCAATTTTCATACAGGCTTAATTTATTAAAATCAAATAAAAGAAAAGGGGAAAATGGTATTCAAATAGCTTGACAAAAGCGGTATAGTATGGTAAAATGACAATTGTTCGTAAAGCGGAATTATCGGACAATGCGTATGGAGGAGTATCGAAGTGGTCATAACGGGCCGCACTCGAAATGCGGTAGTCCGAAAGGGCTCGTGGGTTCGAATCCCACCTCCTCCGCCAATAACGGGATGTGGCTCAGTTTGGTAGAGCACTACGTTCGGGACGTAGGGGCCGCAGGTTCAAATCCTGTCATCCCGACCAGAAAAAGCGACAGAAATCGACAGATTTTTGTCGCTTTTTCATCGATATAAATCTCTGCGAGATTTTCGATATATTCCTTTGGAATTCGATATGCCTGACGGCTCTATATGTTGCCTGATGGCAACGAGATTTATATCATATCGAGTTTTGAGTGAAACGAAAAACATATCGATTTTACGAAGTAAAAATATCGAGCAAACGAAGTTTGCATATCGACAAAAGTGGTTAAATAAATTTTTTGAATACCTCAATCCCCTGCTATTACTGCATTTTCAAGTAAATCCTATAAGAACACCCGCACCAGAAAAAAGACTATTCTTCAGAATAGTCTTTTTT
>JAZNVD010000190.1:0-1751 GCA_045592645.1 Candidatus Ornithomonoglobus sp.
CCGTCCGTAAAGCATAGCAAGGTCGGTTGCATAAACGCAGGTAAACCCGCCTATGTTAAAGCTTTCTAATTTTTTTCCTTGATAGAAAGTTTCAATATCTGTGTAAAGAACGTCCATAATAGGTGTTCCGATAGGTGCAGAAAATTCGTTGTCGGCAAAGTGAAAATAATCCCTCACACTGTCTTTGCCCTCTGAAATTGAAAGGGTGCGGGTAGCATCGTCATAAGAGACTTCAAAGGGGAGTCCCATTGCGTTGAGGTTTTCCACCACAATTGCCGTTCTGCCTGCAATATTGAAAGAGGGAACTTTTACACCCTCAATATATGTCACAATATCCGTGGATAAAACATCGCCTGTTTTGTCACCTACATTTGCGGAATAAGCACCCGGCACAGCGGAAAAAAGTGCAAAAGAAAGAGAGGCACAGATAAATTTTTTGATAGTATTTTTCATAATAAACCTCCAGAGAAAGGCTAACTTTTATCATTATATCACATAAACTATATTTCTTCAAGTGGTTTTCAGCTATTTTATCTGCTTGACTTATGAATATAAAAATGGTAAAATTAACAGGTACGAAAGCGAGGGAGCAGTTATGAGCTATGCTGATATAGTTTTTAAGAAAAATTGCGAGGAAATATTAAATCACGGATACTCTGATGAAAAGCTGGATGTCCGCCCCGTATGGGAGGATGGCGTGAAGGCACATACGGTTAAAAAATTCTGTATCGTAAACCGCTATGATTTGCAAAAGGAATTTCCCGTAATCACCCTCCGCAAGACAAACCTTTCTGCCGCAGTTGACGAGCTTTTGTGGATATGGCAGAAAAAGAGTAATAATATTAATGACCTCGGAAGCCATATATGGGATTCGTGGGCAGATGAAAACGGTACAATCGGTAAGGCGTACGGCTATCAGTTGGGTGTTAAGCATCAGTATAAAGAGGGTGAGTTTGACCAGGTTGACAGGGTGCTGTTTGACCTTAAAAACAATCCTCAGAGCCGTAGAATTATGACAAATATCTACAACCATCAGGACCTTAATGAAATGGGACTGTACCCCTGTGCGTATTCTATGACCTTTAATGTAAGCGGGGATACTCTTAACGCAATCCTCAATCAGCGTTCACAGGATATGCTCACGGCAAATAATTGGAATGTGTGTCAGTATGCAGTGCTTGTTCATATGATGGCACAGGTATCAGGACTTAAGGCGGGTGAGCTTGTTCACGTAATTGCAGATGCCCATATCTATGACAGACACATTCCGCTTGTGGAGGAAATTCTCTCTAAAACTCCCTACGATGCTCCCGAATTTGTAATGGATAAATCCATTGAAGATTTCTATAAATTTACTGTGGATAGCTTTAAGTTTGAAAATTACCAATTCCATACGTTAGGTAAAAAGATACCCGTTGCAATTTAAGGAGTATATACTATGAAAATGATAGTTTGTGTTGCCGAGGATTTCGGTATCGGAAATAACAACGACCTGCTTTTTTCGCTTCCTCCCGATATGAAATTTTTCCGTGAAACCACAATGGGAAAAGTTGTTGTAATGGGCAGAGGGACTCTTGATTCATTCCCTGGCGGAAAACCTCTCAAAAACAGAATAAACATTGTCCTTACAAGGGATAAGGAGTTTTCAAGAGAAGATGCCGTTGTTCTTCATTCCAAGGAAGAAATTTTAGACTATATAAAACAGTTTGACACCGATGATGTCTTTGTTATCGGCGGAGGACAGATTTACA
>JAZNVD010000191.1:0-3334 GCA_045592645.1 Candidatus Ornithomonoglobus sp.
GTTTCTCCTTCATTTTACCTTCTCCTTTCGACAATATTCGACATATTTATATTGTTCATAACAAGTTAAGATTAAAAAATTAATTCTCTTCATCATCCGACTTATAATTGAGAGATGTTTTATATGCCTGTTCCAACAGCATTTCTTCTGATAAATTCGGATGATTTTCCTTACAAAATTGAAGCATATCTAATATTGCAAGTTCTGATTCCAAGTCTATCATCGTTATTTTCCAAATTGTACTACTCTTGCAACCAATCGCTGCCAAATAGCGAGTTAATATTCTTCTATTTTCTGATAGTACTCCTTCCATTATCCTATTTCCTTTCGACAACATTCAACATATCCATAGTGCTTATGTCAAGTCGTTTTTGTTGATATGAAAGCTTCGTTTGCCCTGCATTTTATCTTATCTCGTATTCTCCTGACCGCGGTACATAATAAACTTGGAGAACAAAAATTCAAGTACAAAGTTTGATAACATTGTTACTCCCAGAACTATGTATTCATTGACACCCGCCCCGTCAGCAAGGTGACCGAGATATGTTGATAATGGTGTAAACACCGCATAAAACCCGAACAGCTTTGCCATTGCCACGGGAACATTTGCCGCTGACTTAAAGGTGTATCGGCGGTTAAAGGTGAAGTTCCACACAATTGACAGAATAAGTGATGTCAGGTACGCAGGCCAGTACATCCAATGGAAAACCTCATTGAACAATGTAAAGGACAATATCTGAATTATTCCTGCCGATATGGAAAACAGTGTGAATTTTATCATCTGAATACCTGAATTGTTTTTCATTTCTATACCCTTACTTTCTCGTAAACACAATTGTGTCTGCCTCTGTACCCTCAATAAACGCTTTGCCACGGGAATTTGTAAGAGCAAAGGATGTGCCGTCATATTCATAATCGAAATTGGCACGCCAGATAATATTCTCTACTGTGTCATACAAGTCAAGGACAATCATTGTATCGTTCTTTGACCACGTACCCTGGGCGTTAACTGTAACCTCATCATCAGATGATATTGCCTCATAACGTGCGTTTCCGTCAGGGTTAAGGTCAAGATTAAGGATGTATTCCTCCCCATCCCGTGCCTTTATGGTGCTTTCCCATCTACCGCAATATTCGGGTGCAGGCTCCTCCGTTGTAATTATTACATTGGGATGAGGCTTTTTTCCGTTTGAGCATCCGCAACCTGCAAGCATAGAAACTGTAAGCACAGCAACAATTAAATATATAATCTTTTTCATCTTATTTTCTCCTGAATAATTTATTTACGGTTAAATACAATGGTTGTGCCCTCTGTTCCGTAAAGGAAAGCTTCACCGCTTGTGTGAGTTAAAGCAAGACCGTTTCCATCCACTTCCCACTTGTATGTACCCACAAATGCAAAGCCCTCCATTGTATCATAAAGGTCAAGGGTTACTGTGTTACCATCTGCCGTCCATGTACCCTTTGCATCCATCATATATTCACTGTACGGATACCCTGCACGGTATCTTGCACTGCCATCCTCATTAAGGTATACCTCAAGAACAAACTCTGTTCCGTCACCTGCAGGTGCCGTTGTTCTCCAGCTACCGCAGAATTCGGGTGTTGCAGGGGGTTCGGGTGTAGGCTCGGGTGTAGGCTCGGGAGTTTCCTCGGGTGCAACCGCCTCGTCTTTTTCAACCTCATATAGAATTTCCTCTGTTACCTCGGGCAATTCGGGTTCCTCCACAGTACTACCGCAGGCGGTTAGTGTCAATGCTGATACCATGATAAGCAGATATGTAATCTTTTTCATTTTATTTCCTCCCGGATTCTCTTATATATTAATTTCATTTATAAGGTTTTCTGTGTAATGCTTAAAGCCCTCATCATTGGGGTGCAGGAACAGGTCAGCAAAGTACCCCTCCTCTGCAGTCACAAATGAAAGTCCTGAAATAACTGTGATGTTCTTATAGTTCTTTACAATTTCTCTGATATTCTTGTCAATACTCTTAAAACTCCAGCCGTTTATTTCCTCATCCATATCCATTCTTGCAATGGGGGTAATAACCAATGTTTTTATATTAGGGTAATTCCTTGTAAGATTATCAAAGAAGCCCTTGCAGTTTGTCTTAAAGGTTTTCTCATCTGCAGTAGCCCAGTCATTTGTTCCGTAGGCTACGGTAATATAATCAGGTGTAAAATCATCCTTCAACTCCGCAAGTCGGGGACAGAAAACCTCACCGCCGATTGCTTTGTTAATTTCCTCTGCATTAAGCTTATCCGCAAGGTTACCTATATAGCGGTTTGACGGACGTTGTGCGTCATAACCCTGTGTTATGGAATCACCGTATGAGAGAAGCTTCTTTTGAGGTTTTATACCTTTAATGAAAGAATTATCAACATGCTCTATCCTTTTAATTGCAAGCTCTACTGACCAGGGCAGATGCACGCATACAGTTTTTATGCCCTTGCCGAGCTTTATGTTTTTTGACATTTCCCCAAGGGGCAGTTTGTGTGGCGGATAATTTCGCGGAAGGACTGTATCCGAAAAATTATCAATAAAATCAACAGGTGTACCGTCAACAAAAACATCCACCGAATAATATGTACGGGTAGTTTTCTTTGAAGTTACAAACTCCAGAAACAGATTCTCGCTATCCGTTTCAAAGGCAAGCCTTATTCCTGCGGTACAAAAGGACTTCTCGTAAAACTCGGAATTTCTGTTTTTATAGAACTCCTCCTGCTCCTTTGTGAAACGGTATAATCTCGTCAGCCCGTCACAGCTTTCAATTCTTACAACACCTGTTGCAATTTCCTTAATCTGATTTATATTAAGCTCCATTTTTTCACCCCACTTATGAGTTATATTTTATCATATAATTAAAAAAATAGCAAGAAAAACACCATCCAACCTGATGATGTTTTTATAATAAACATTTTTATGTCAGATACGGTGCAAACAACGTATTCTCATCAAGGTCAAGTAAACGTGCAACGTCTTTCATTCGTTGTGGATTAATTACTCTGAAAAGGGTTGAGGTGTCCTTTATAAGCTCTGCTTTTACACCGGAGTTTTCAAGGCGTTTTGCTGTTTTCTTATCATAGCCTGAAATAAGAACACTAACTGATGAGGACACTGTCTTTGCAAGTGCACCAAACACTGCAACCTCTATTTCCCCGTTAAAAGCAAATTCCTCCACGTGACACATTCCCTTATTAAAGGAAATATAACCTGCAAGGTTACGGTTTTTGTCAATGACAGAAAGTGCCTCACGGCGTCCGCTTTTAAGAGCAGGGATAAACTCATCCCTTTGGCGTTTTATAAAATCTGTACGTTTTTCCGACATCTTTT
>JAZNVD010000192.1:0-4954 GCA_045592645.1 Candidatus Ornithomonoglobus sp.
TACCTCATAATCGTAAAAAGGAAAATCTGAATTAACATCATAGCTACTTTCAAAAAAGACAGATTTCATAATATCACCTCAAAAAACAGTATAACATAAGAAATCATAAAAAGCAAGATATGTCTTAAATAAAACAATATTTTATTTGAAGGAATGTATTACATTGTGCTATAAATAAATTATAAAGAAAAATGGAGGGATAACATATGAAAGAATATTTTAATGTACCGGAAATCAAGTATGAGGGAGCTACTTCAAAGAACCCTTATGCGTTTAAGTACTACAATAAAGATGAATTGATTGACGGTAAAACAATGGCGGAACACTTAAAGTTCTCAATGGCATACTGGCATACATTATGTGCAGACGGAACAGATATGTTCGGTGTTGGAACAATGGATAAGAGCTTTGGTGAAGTTGAGCCTATTGAGGTGTATAAGCAGAAGGTATATGCAGCATTTGAGATGATGCACAAGCTTGGAATAGAGTATTTCTGTTTCCATGACAAGGACATTGCGCCTGAGGGTAACTCACTAAAAGAATTTCAGGCAAATCTTGATATAATTGTTCCCATTATAAAGGAGCAGATGAAAAAATATGATATCAAGCTTTTGTGGGGTACTGCAAATTGTTTTGCAAACCCAAGATATATGCATGGTGCATCAACATCATGTTGTGCAGATGTAGTAGCGTGTGCGGCGGCACAGGTAAAGAAGGCTATTGACATAACAATAGAACTTGGCGGTAATGCATATCTTTTCTGGGGCGGAAGAGAGGGTTATGAAACACTTCTTAATACTGATATGGCACTCGAGCAGGATAACTATGCAAGATTCCTGAAGATGGCAGTTGATTATGCAAGAAGCAAGGGATTTAAGGGTGTGTTCTATATTGAGCCCAAGCCAAAAGAGCCTACAAAGCATCAGTATGATTTTGATTCTGCGACAGTTCTTGCATTTTTGAGAAAGTATGGACTTGAAAAAGATTTCAAATTAAATATTGAGGCAAATCATGCAACCCTTGCAGGTCATACTTTTGAACACGAATTATGTGTATGCAGAATCAATGATGCATTAGGTTCGATTGATGCGAACCAGGGTGACAATCATCTTGGCTGGGACACAGACCAGTTCCCGACAGATGTATACAGTACAACCTACGCAATGTATCAGGTTATTAAAGCGGGCGGATTTACAACAGGCGGACTTAATTTTGATTCAAAAACAAGACGCGGTTCAAATACGCCTGAGGATATTTTCCTTGCACATATTGCAGGAATGGATGCTTTTGCACTGGGTCTTAAGAATGCATACAAGTTAATTGAAGATGGCAGGATTGATGAGTTTGTAAAGAACAGATATGCATCATTCAATAACGGAATCGGTGCAGAGTTTGTTAATGGCACAGCTACATTGGAAAGTCTTTCAGACTATGCTTTATCATTGGATAGCGTTAAGCCTGAGAGCGGCAGACAGGAATATCTTGAAACAGTTGTTAACAACGTAATATTTGGTTAATCGGAGGGACATATAATGACGTTTGAGGAAAGAGCACGGGAGCTTGTATCAAAAATGACACTTGCAGAAAAGATTGCACAGATGCAACACGAGGCACCTACAATTGAGAGGCTAGGAGTTCCTGCATATAACTGGTGGAACGAGAGTCTGCACGGAGCTGCAAGAGCAGGTACTGCAACAGTATTTCCCCAGTCAATCGGGATGGCGGCAAGCTTTAATCCTGAGCTTATGAGAGAGGTTGCAACAGCAATCTCTGATGAGGTACGAGCTAAATATAACGAATATAAAAAATTTGGCTATACAGGGTATTATCAGGGACTTACCTGTTGGTCACCTAACATAAACATATTCCGTGATCCCCGTTGGGGCAGAGGCCATGAAACATACGGTGAAGATCCGTATTTAACAGCCAGAATGGGTACAGAATTTGTTAAAGGTATGCAGGGTGATGGCAAGTACAGAAAGACAGATGCAACTCTTAAGCACTTCGCAGTACATAGCGGCCCTGAATCAGGCAGACTTGGTTTTAATGTAAATGTAGATGAAAAAGACTTGTATGAAACATATCTTTGGGCATTTAAGTATTGTATAGAAAATGCTGACCCGTCTGCTGTTATGGGTGCATATAATGCACTTAATGGTGAGCCTTGCTGTGCAAGTAAAACGTTACTTACGGATATTCTTCGTGATGAACTTGGATTTAAGGGCTATGTAGTATCAGACTGCGGAGCAATATGTCATATAAGAAGCTCACACAGGTTTACAGATAATGATGCTGAGAGTGCTGCTCTGGCAGTAAACAGTGGATGTGAGCTTAACTGTGGACAGTCGTATAAGTGGCTTAAAACAGCAGTCTCAATCGGGCTTATCGCGGAGGAAACAATAACAGAGGCTTGTGTTAAACTGTTTACAGCACGGTTCAGACTTGGAATGTTTGATGATGACTGTGAATATGACAACATTGCCTATGATGTCGTTGATTGTGAAGAACACAGAGCATTGAACCGTAAAATGGCTCAGGAGGGCATGGTGCTTCTTAAGAATGACGGAACGCTGCCCATTAAGGATGCAAAGACCATTGCAGTTATAGGCCCTAATGCGGATGAAAAGTTAGTGCTTCTTGCAAATTATAATGGTACACCGTCGAAATACACAACTCTTCTTCGAGGCATTCAGGACGGAACAGATGCAAAGGTTATTTATGCCCGCGGATGTCATACATATAAAGAAGCTCTGGGTTGTGATGAACGCCCGACAAATGAGGCTATAATAGCAGCACAGAAAGCAGATGTTGTAATTATGTGTATGGGCATTAATCCGACAATGGAGGGTGAGGATGGTGATCCCTATAATGGTGATGCAAGTGGTGACAAGACAAAAATAGACATACCATCCGTACAAATGGAGCTTGTTAAGAAGGTGGTTGCAACAGGAAAACCCGTTGTATTTGTGAATGTAAGCGGAAGCTGTATGAACCTCGCTTATGCAAAGGATAATTGTAATGCGGTTGTGCAATGTTTTTATTCCGGTGCAGAAGGTGGTAATGCATTGGCGGATATTTTGTTTGGAAAGGTATCTCCCTCAGGCAGGCTTCCTGTGACATTCTATGAAACATTGGATGATTTACCTGACTTTGAAGATTATCGTATGGAAAACAGAACATATAAGTTTTATAAGGGTACACCTGTATATGAGTTTGGACACGGTCTTACATATTCAGAGATAGAAGAAAACTGGCTTGATGAGAATACTGTTGAAATTTCAAACAAGGGAGAATATGATGTAAATTATTCAGTCCTGAAGTTTGAGTATATCCCTCATAAAAACTTATGCGGAATCAAAAAGCAGATGGTAAAATCAGGTGAAACGGTAACGGTCAGATTTTGAAAGGATAAAAAATGAAATATCTTATAGGCGTTGATATAGGAACATCAGGAACGAAAAGCGTGCTGTTTGATACAGACGGAAATGTAATAGCAAGTGCCCTGGAGGAATATCCTATGTACCAGCCACAGAATGGCTGGGCAGAACAGGACCCGAAGGACTGGTGGAATGCAGTATGCAAAACCCTTAAGGAGATTACAGAGAGTGCCAAAGACGGAGAAATATGTGGCATTGGGCTTTCTGGTCAGATGCACGGACTTGTAATGCTTGACGGGAACGGTGATGTAATAAGAAACTCAATAATCTGGTGTGATGGCAGAACAACCGAGGAATGTAAAGAGATAGAAGAGATTATTGGTCATGACAGACTTATTGAAATTACCGCAAACCCTGCTCTTGAAGGTTTTACTGCATCAAAGATTATGTGGGTAAAAAAACACGAACCTGAAAATTATAAAAAGTGCAGACATATACTTTTGCCCAAGGATTATATCCGTTATATGTTAACGGGTGAGTTTGCAACAGAGGTATCAGATGCATCGGGAATGCAGTTAATGGATATTAAAAACCGTTCATGGAGTGCTGAGGTATGTAATAAGCTTGGAATTGATATGTCCCTTTTAGCAAAGATGCACGAAAGCCCTGATGTTACTGGTTATGTTACAGAAACCGCAGCTGTATTGACGGGTGTTGGTACAGGTGTTCCCGTTGTTGGCGGCGCGGGAGATAATGCTGCAGCGGCAATTGGTACGGGTGTCTGTGCTGACGGTAAGTCATTTATGACGATAGGTACAAGCGGAGTTGTTTTTGCACATATGGAAAATCCCGTGATTGATAAAAAGGGAAGAGTGCATACGTTTTGTTGCGCAGTTCCGGGCGCATGGCATGTTATGGGAGTAACTCAGGCGGCGGGACTGTCTCTTAACTGGTTTAAGAATAATATCGCTCAGGAGTTTACATATAAGGAACTTGACGAACTTGCGGAGAATATACCAATAGGCGCGGATAAGCTTATATATATGCCGTATCTTATGGGAGAGAGAACTCCGGTGCTTGATACTGATGCCAGAGGAGTATTCTTGGGATTGTCTGCAATGCACACAAAAGCTCATCTTACACGTGCAGTAATGGAGGGCGTGTCATACTCCATGCGGGATTGCCTTGAAGTTTTAAAAGAAATGGGCGTAGAAACATCTCATATGGCAATATGCGGCGGAGGCGCAAAAAGCAAATTCTGGCGTAGTATGATAGCAGATACGGTTAATATTCCCGTAAGAGTTATGGAATCTTCAGAGGGGCCTGCTTTAGGTGTTGCAATTCTCGCAGGTTGCGGAGCGGGTATATATAAAACGGTAGCTGACGGATGTGAAAGAGTGGTAAGAGCAAAATCAGTTACCAATACCAATAAGGAGAATATAGATAAATATACAAAGTACTACAATGTATATAAGTCAGTATATCCACAGCTTAAAAATATTTATAAAGAACTAAAAAAAGCAGATTCGTAAGAATCTGTTTTTTTTATAGCATATTTATAAATATTGCACCTAATA
>JAZNVD010000193.1:0-3214 GCA_045592645.1 Candidatus Ornithomonoglobus sp.
CTTCTTTACATGTTCCTGATAAATTCCCGAATTTGTCGTTCCGTTGCTTTAACTTCTTCCAAAAACTGTGATGCGGGTAGTCGTTCAGCGCCGCTGCTGAAAATTATAATCTGCTCCAAACCGTCAGAGGTGGCAACTCTCACTCTGTGCTTTTTTGCAAGCTCGTGTGTTACCTTTTCAATATAGGCATCCGCTGTTTCAGCTTCCTTTGTGTAAACTACATTAATGTTATTTACCTTTTCAACAGAGCCTATTCCGCCCTTTACTTTGTAGGCATCAAATACCACTATAAGCTCACATTGTGCAAAGCCCTGATAGTTACACATTCTGTGTATCAGCATTTCACGTGCAGCGTCAAGGTTGTCCTTTGCAACCTCTTTTAAGTCATCCCATGCGTGGATAATATTATATCCGTCAACCAATAAATATGTGGGGCCCTCATATTGTGGTCTCTTTTTTATGTGTGGAGTTTTGGAGGTGGGGGACTTAACACGTTTTTCCATTGCCGTGTAAGCCTTGACCTTAACAGGCCCGTAGGTCTTTTCAAATATCCGCAAAAGTTCCTCGTCGTTAATTACACGGTTTAAATATTCGCTTACACGGGTAGAATTATCCACGGTTTCGTTTTGAGGTTTTAATGCACTCTCAAGGTGCATATATTCCTCGACCTCGTTCCAGGGGACATTAAAACCTGCCCCGTGGGCACAGAAAACACTGCCTGCAGGGTTTTCTAAATCACTGTCGGGGTTGTATGCAATATTTGCAATAACCTCATCAGGGTTATGACATTCCTCATAGCCTTTTAAGGTTGTAAATAACCGTCCCTTGCCCGAGGTATAGGCCGTTAGCTCGGTATGATATGACCGCATTTCGCTGACGGGTGCACTGCCTGAAATAATACTTACATCACCGTCAACGATGGGGGATGAAAACTCTGCACCCATTTGTTGTAAATCGGTCATAGCGCGGCCGACGGAGTCTGTGGGCAGCTCCATACGGAAACTGTAATAAGGCTCTAATAACACACTCTCGGCACGCATAAGACCGTGACGAATGGCACGGTAAGTAGCCTGGCGGAAATCACCGCCCTCCGTGTGTTTTTTATGTGCTCTGCCTGATGCAAGGGTTATCTTTATATCAGTAATAGGTGAGCCTGTAAGAACACCTATATGATTCTTTTCTTTAATATGCGTAAGAATAAGTCTTTGCCAGTTTTTGTCAAGGTCGTCCTCGGGGCAATCAGTTTTAATTATAATGCCCTGACCGCGTTTTAACGGCTCAAGGATAAGATGTACCTCGCTATAGTGTCGTAAAGGCTCAAAGTGACCAACGCCTTCAACCTTGCCTTTTATGGTTTCACGGTAGGAGATAGCACCCTCGGAGAAATCGACCTGCATATCGAAACGTTCTGCAATAACACGGCGTAGAATTTCAATTTGTACTTCGCCCATAAGCTGAAGGTGAATCTCACGCAAAAGCTCGTTCCAGATAATGTGCAGTTGCGGGTCCTCCTGCTCTAATATACGAAGCTTTACCAAAGCCGTGTGAACATCGGTGTTATCAAGTATTTCAAGTTTATATGTTAGCACAGGCTCTAAAAATGCCTTTTGAGAGTTTTTCTCAAAACCAAGCCCCATACCTGCGTATGTTTCATTAAGTCCCGTTACGGCACAGACCATACCTTGCTCTGCGGTATCGGGCATTGTGAATTTTTCACCTGAATATATACGGATGGTATTAACCTTCTCACTGATAATCTCGCCGTCGGGCTTTGTAACATCGAGGATATCTTTTGCACACAGCTTACCGCCTGTAACCTTAATATGAGTAAGACGGTTGCCGTCATTGTCACGGGAAACCTTATAAACCTTTGCACCAAATTCTGAACGTTTTTCGGGCATAATCATATACTTATCAAGATTATCCATAAATTCCTTAACACCGTCAAATTTCAGTGCGGAGCCAAAGAAACAGGGGAAAACATTTCTGTTTTTTATAGCTTTTGCTATTGTTTCAGTAGAAACGATATCTTTTTCAAGGTACTCATTCATTATTGCTTCATCGCAAAGGACAAGTGCATCAGTATCTGTAATCTCAATGCAACAGTCTGACAGATTATTATGAATATCTGCAAGAATTTCTGCCTTGTCTTTAAAAGCAATATCCATTTTATTTATAAAAAGTATTGTAGGAACGTTATAGCGTTCTAAAAGCTTCCATAAGGTACGTGTGTGGTTTTCGACACCGTCAGCACCGCTTACGACTAATATGCAGTAATCAAGAACACTTAAAGTTCTTTCGGTTTCAGCCGAAAAGTCAATGTGGCCCGGAGTATCAAGCAAGGAAACTGTCACATCACCAAAAGACATTACCGCCTGCTTTGAGAATATGGTAATGCCTTTTTCGCGTTCTATTTCATTTGTATCCAAAAATGTATTGCCGTGGTCAACTCTGCCGTGAGAACGGATAGTTCCACTAAGGTAAAGCATCGCCTCGGAGAGGGTTGTTTTACCCGAGTCAACGTGGGCAAGTATTCCTGTTACAATGTGCTTCATACTTTTCTCCGTAATTATAAAATAATAGGTGTTGTACGCAAATCACTTCCGCCGTTGCGTTTGTTGGGTTCAGTGGAGCATAATGCAAAGATGTCCTCTGCTTGTGAGTTTATGCTAAATATAGGGTCGCCCGCATAATCGGCAGGCTTTATTATAATTGGCAGGTTTGCCGTTTCTTTCATTTTTCGCAAAAGCTCACGGCCACGGTCGTTCATACCCAACACACGGATATATGACGGTGGTAGTGAACACAAATCTTTTGTAAGTCCCAATAGAATTGAATATGCAATTCTGCGGATACGGCTTAAGGTATAGCGCTTGGACTTAACTGCCATTATAAGCTCGTCTACGGTATCAGCTTTTTTTGCTTCTGCAATAAATCGATTTTCCAGACCCTCTGTCATATCGTTTATGTTTGAAATCTCGTCAGCTGTTGCAAGACGTAGCTTGGAAATTACCGCTAAATCGAGTAATTTCGGGTCATAAAGAGTGAAATTACAATCAGGCATAAAGGAAGCCACGCTATCACCTGAAAGTTGTCTGCGTCGAATTTCGGACGCACTTGCAATGTTTTCGAAAACATCGTTACTGTCGTGCTTTGCACCAATGCGTGAAATTGCAAGAACTTCAGGGTTAATGTCTAAATCACAGCAGGCACG
>JAZNVD010000194.1:0-5968 GCA_045592645.1 Candidatus Ornithomonoglobus sp.
GCATAGATCAGTAACTTTCTCCAACCAATCCATAAATACTTCGCCTTTACCGCGTCTTTTGCACTCCTCTTCTGTCTGATACTTACCAAGTCCCGATGCCTCGTCAAAGCCGATATGTACAATATCTGCTGAAAAATATGGCAACAGAGAGTCATAAATCTTGTCGATCACCTCAAGTGATTCAGGATCAAGAGGATTAATTGTGCCTGAATTTGCCTCTACATTAAGATGGTCAATATCTGTGCTTCCCAATGCAAGGTGATTCAATTCCGGCTGCTTCAACCATGCTGCCATATGTCCGAAGCTGTTCTGGTTAGGGACAAACTCTATAAATCTTTCTTTACAGTAATTGTCAAGCATTATAATATCCTCAGGTGTCAGACAGTCAAAGTCCTCTGTATACTTCGGGAAATTCTTGAACTTGAACACAAATGACTCCATATATAGCTGGAATTGGTTGTATTTAAGCCCGGCCAATTTATCAATCAGGTCACAAATCTGCTCCGGCTTCGGTGTTTTGTAACGACTAATGTCAAGCATATATGAACGTTTCACAAACACAGGCTTATCGTGAACATCACAATAAATAACATTGCCATTACCCTGTCTTACAAGCTGGCGAAGTGATGTCAATGCACGGAACTTGCCATCTTCACAAGATGTAGTAATTACGATACCGTTCTCGTCAACTTTTAATGTATATTCATCTTTTTCAAACATTAAGTTTTTCTCAAACTTAATGTCCTCATTTCCATCCTTATATTCCTTGTAGAAAGTTACAAGGTCATCTGTTGAGTACTTACACTTAAGTGTATAACTCTTGTCCTCAAAAAACTCCTGCTCTTTGGGGCTTGGGAATATATAATTATATTCGTCCTGGTTTCCATCAAAAAATATCATACTGATATCCTCCTTAGAATTATATTATTTCATTTGCAGTATATCATATAACAGATATATAATCAAGTAATTATTTTACTAATTTTCGTAGTTTTTTTCAGGTCACTAAACATTCTCAGAATTCATATATTATAACAGGAGGTGAATATGAAAATGTTTAATTGTAATTGCAGATATAACTGTACAGGATTAGGTATAATCGCAAGTATTATTTTAGGTGTTATTACAGCATTCCTGACATTTACTGCGACTATTACCGTAACTCCCGCTTTTCTGTGGGTTCTGTTTGGTATAGGTGTTGTTGGACTTGCATTTCTGCTTATTTATTCTGCACTCCTTCGCAGAAGCACAGCAGGTGGATGTATATGTAACATTCTCCCCGCAGTTCTTACGGGAATTTTAGGCACAATCCTGACAGCCGTTATTCTTCTTGGAATTACTTTTGCTGCAACAAGTATCATTGGTGCTATTATAACAGGTGTTCTGATTTTCTTCTTTTCACTTATTATAACATCAACTGCTTGTCTTGTTTCCTGCACAGCAGGATGTAGCGAAGAAGACTAAGAAAAAGCAAGGCATATGCCTTGCTTTTCTTAGTCTATCCACATAAATGCACACGGGCGTATTCCCCAGGATTTTTCCTGATTACGGATTTCCATTTTCAAAAGTCCCCGCTTATGTAAGTCAAACAGAATTTCATAAGTCAGTCTTGCAAACTCACAGTAGTTTCCGTCCTCGCAATTTTTCCACAATTCAGGGGTTTTAAGCCACACGGCAACCTCTATCTCATCATAGTCTGCGGGATTTGTTTTTCTTCCCTTCAGGAGATAATATATTCTGTCGTATGCCTCACGGTATGAAATCGGGTCAAGCTGTCTTACTTTAGGTGTGCCCTTGGTTTTAACAGGGGTTATCTCAACTGCACCCGCCTTGACTTTACATATATGGTCAAGGGGCAACGACATACTTCTTCCCTCCACATCATCAGGAAAAGCAAATTGAGTAGTTGCAATATAGCTTTCGTCCTCCGCCATAAGCAAATGCATCGGACGGGATGTTCTGCATGCCTTGATTGAATCCGGTTCGTGGGGGCTTATCATTAATGATACTAAATCACAACGCATATCATCATTTGCCATTGCAAATGCTTTTGTCAGATCCCCCGTTTCTTTAAAATACTCCTCTGTAAGCAATGCTATACACTCTGCATCACTTACAAATGAGCCTTTCTTAAATTGAGGAAATCCGTCCTGCTCTGCCTCACGTGTTGCAAGAAATTTGTATCCCTTTTCCACAAGCATTTGTGATGCTTTATCACGCATAGGAGTATTTGCATCTGTAAAGCAAATACCATTATCACAAATCGCAATTTTTCCGTCATTTGAAATATGAGGGTGTGCCCATTCCACCGCATTATTGGCAGGTCTTGAATGGATAAAACCAATATTGCCGGGTAAATCCATTACATCAGTTTCTCTTATAAGGTCATCAACTGTGCCCAGAATTTTACGACTGTATATTTTTCCGTTATAAATAGTCGCCACACCTGTTGAAAAGCCTCCGTCAAAGCATTCCTCACGCTTCATCATTTCAAGGAGTACCGGCACTGCTCTTTTGTTTCCTGCATATCCTGCTATGTTACACATTTTTACTTCTCCTTTAATCAATCCACATAAATGCGCAGTCTCTTGTGCCCCAATGTTTTACCTGAGGTCTGATTTCCATTTTCAGCTTGCCCTCTTTATACATATCATAGAGAACATCATAGGTAAGCTGAGCAAATATACGGTACGGGCGTTCCTCCGGCCATAAGTCAGGCATATTAAACCATAACTCTACCTCTACATCATCATAAACAAGAGGTGTGTCCTTCTTGCCCTTTAACATTTCTTCAAATCTGTCGTATGCCTTTTTATATACCTCGGGTGTGATTTCGCAGGGAATTTCTCCCGTTGAATGATACTCCGATACCTTTAATCCATCTTTTGTAAGGGTACAAATATTTCTTAAAGGCAAAGTAATCATTTCACCCCTGACATCTTCAGGAAATGCAAATCGTGTAGTTGCAATATATGTCTCTCCCTCTGCCAGTAATGCACACATAGGGCGGGTGTTACGGCAGACATTTATCTCATCAGGATTGTCAATATTAATAGCAACCGTTACATTATCACCATAAAAATCTGTTGAGGCTTTTGCAAAAGCCTCATGGAAAGAAATGCCGTTTTTCATTTCATTATCTATGTAATATGCTATGGCCTCACCGGTTGCAACATACTCTCCTGTTGAAAGCTGTGGGAACCCATCCTTTTCTGCAAATCTGCAGGAACGAAACGCATAACCGCTCTCCGAAAGACGGTCTACTGTTGCGTTTTTCCTGGGGGAGTTATGGTCAATAACTCCTGTACCGTTCAGCACAGTAGCCACTCTACCATTGGGCGAAACAAACGGGTGTGCATATTCATACAGATTATTTGCAGGGCGTGAATGCATAATACCAACATTACCCGGCAAATCCATCACATCTGTTTTTTCAATTAAATCATCTATGTTGCCAAGTATCTTACGCCAATAAATTTTCCCTTCATGGATAGTTGCAATTCCCGTTGAGAAACCCGCATCAAAATAATGTTGTTTTCTCATCATCTTAATCAGCTCGGGAACAGCTCTTTTATCTCCTGCATATCCGCAAATATTACACATTTTTCTTCCCTCCGAGGTTATGTTTTTGTGTTCACTTGCATAATAGCAGAGTATTTCTAAAAAGTCAACCCAATTTTGAAACTTTTTTCAAGAAAAGGAAAAAAGGAAAGGCGACTGCCATTCCTTTTAATTATTTCCACTCTTTTAATTTCAGCCATTCCAATAAATTTTCACTCCATCTTGCCACATAGGGTAATTCTATGGGGGACGGTGACTGTGCCAACCCTGCCCCGTGGGGTCCCATAGGATAAATATGAAGCTCATAGGGGATATTCGCCTTTGCAAGTCCCTGTGCATACAATAAAGAGTTCATAGAGGGTACTGCGGTATCTGTTGCAGTATGCCATATAAATGCCTCGGGTGTGTTTTTGTCTATCTGCTTGTGCAGTGACATTAAATCTATCATATCCTCACGGGCATCTGTGCCTAAAAGGCTCTCTCTTGTCCCGTTATGACGGTACTCGCCCATATCAATAACAGGATAGCAAAGAATACTTGCGTCAGGCCTTGCACTTTCAAGGTCTGTTTCATCCGTTGCAGAATAAATATCCTTGTTATAATGCACTGATACTGACCCTGCAAGATGGCCTCCCGCAGATGAGCCAAGAACGGCTATTTTATTACGGTCAATACCAAACTTATCCGCATTATGCCTTACATATCTCACGGCACGCATCGCATCCGACAATGGTGCAGGGTGTTGATACGGTGAAATCCTGTAACCTGTAACAAATGCGGTAACACCGTTTTTCTGCAACCATTTTGCAATACCCACATCCTCGTGTTCTGTTCTGTGATGATATGCACCGCCCGCAAATATAATTACCGCACCGGGGGAGTTTGCAGGATATTCATCTATATAGGGAATAAAATCTATATCCTTATCTTCAAAGGGAATATTGCCACGCCATAGGTCTGCCATTTTATTCTTCCTCTTTTGTTATTGCAATTCCAAGCTCTTCAAGCTGAACATCATCAATAAGACCGGGAGCCTGTGACATAAGCTCGGATGCATTCTGAACCTTGGGGAATGCAGTAACATCTCTTAAACTGTCACAACCAGCCATAAGCATTGCAAGACGGTCAAGACCGATACCCATACCGCCGTGGGGTGCCGCTGCATACTTATACGCCTCAACAAGGAAACCGAACTTTGCATCAATCTCTTCCTGTGTAAGTCCTAATGACTCAAACATCTTCTGCTGTAGCTCGTAATCGTTAATTCTTATTGAACCGCTTGAAAGCTCAACGCCGTTAAGAACAAGGTCGTAAGCCTTTGCAATAACCTTTGCAGGGTCCTTGTCAAGGTACTCTATACACTCGTCCTTGGGCATTGTAAAGGGATGATGCATTGCAAGCCACTTACCGCTTTCTTCGTCATACTCGAAGAAGGGGAAGTCTGTTATCCATAAGAAATTCCATGTGTCGGGAATCATATCCATACGCTTTGCAGTAAGAAGTCTTAATGCACCAAGAACAGGCAATGTAACCTTATCCTTATCTGCAACAATAAGAACTACGTCACCCTTCTTTGCACCAAGTGTATTCATAAGAGCCATAAGCTCATCGTCTGTAAAGAACTTTTTAAAGCTTGCATTTGGCTCGTCCTCATTCCAGCGGACATATGCAAGACCCTTTGCTCCAATACCCTTTGCGTGTTCAACAAGCTTGTCGATTTCTTTTCTTGTATATGTTTCCGCCGCGTCAGGTACAACGATTGCACGAACACTGCCACCATTCTCAAGGGCAGACTTGAACACAACAAACTCACTGTCCTTCACTGCGTCGCTGATGTTTATAATCTCCATGCCGAAACGTGTGTCAGGCTTGTCAGAGCCGTAACGTTCCATAGCGTCATTATATGTGAGTCTGGGTAGCGGTGTGGGAATATCAACATTAAGAACAGTCTTGTAGAGGTACTTAATAAAGCCCTCACCCATTTCCAGAATATCCTCAACATCTACAAATGACATCTCAAGGTCTATCTGTGTAAATTCAGGCTGACGGTCGGCTCTTAAGTCCTCATCACGGAAACAACGGGCAAGCTGAATGTAACGGTCAAAGCCTGAAATCATAAGCAACTGCTTGTAAATCTGGGGTGACTGGGGCAACGCATAGAACTTACCGTTGTGAATTCTTGACGGTACAACATAGTCACGGGCACCCTCGGGAGTTGACTTAATCATCATTGGTGTTTCGATTTCAATAAAACCGTTATCATAGAAATAATCACGTGCCGCCTTGGCAATCTCTGAACGCATAATGATATTTCTCTGCAACACATTACGTCTTAAGTCAAGATAACGGTACTTAAGTCTTAATTCCTCGTTTACGTTTGTGTTATCTGTAATCTCAAAGGGAGGAG
>JAZNVD010000195.1:0-1696 GCA_045592645.1 Candidatus Ornithomonoglobus sp.
TGGTAAGTTTCCTTGGGGTTGTTTATGTACTCTTTCATCAGCGTGGGGCCTGTTATACAGATTTCACCCATTTGGTTAGGAGCAACTTCCTCGTTTGTTTCAGGTGTTACAATTTTGTAGAATGTGTCGGGGAATGGAATACCTATACTTCCCTCTCTGTAATGTCCATTAGGAGTAAGACAGCTTGCTGTTACGCATTCGGTTGTGCCGTAGCCCTCCTGCACCTCGATTGTGGCACCGTGTTCCTTGAGGAACTTATCCATTTTTTTCTTAAGCTCAATTGAAAGTGAATCTCCGCCGCTGAAAAGTCCTTTCATACAGGAGAGGTCAACCCCGTCCATTTCCTTATTGCGGAGAATTGCCTCAAACAATGTGGGAACGCCTGCCATATAATTAGGCTTCTGTTTTTTGAACAAAGAGGGAAATTCCTTGGGGTTAATCTGTGGAATAAGCACACACTTTGCACCGAAAGAAAGCATTGTATGTATGCCTACGCCCAGACCAAAGCCGTGGAATACCGGCATTATGGAAAGCATTACATCACCGGGTTTAAGGCACTGAGCCATAGCCTCAGTCTGCATTGCAAGAGCATTGAAATTAAGGTTCGTAAGAAGAATACCCTTTGAAGTACCCGTTGTTCCACCGCTGAAAAGAATTGCTGCGGAATCCTCGCCCCTGCCGTCTTCAATAATTTCTCCTGTAAAGTTTTTTGCGTTTTCCATAAACTGCTGCCACGAAATTGTGCAGGGGGACTCGTCTACCTTCGGCTCGTTACCTACAAATTTATACAAAAATCCCTTTACTGCGGGAAGTGCCTCACCAATTTTTGCAACTATTACTTTTTCAAGCTGTGTTCTGCCCTTTATGGCCTCAAACTTATTGTAAAAACGGCTGAGAGTTATTGCTATACGGCTTTTACTTTCATTTATGTAAAACATAATTTCGTTTTCTGCAGAAAGCGGATGCACCATACTTGCGATAGCACCGATTTTATTTATTGCATAAAACATAATTACTGCCTGAGGGACATTAGGAAGGCATATTGTTACTGCATCACCCTTTTTGATTCCCTCCTGCATAAGTGCCTTTGCACAAGTATCAACATCTTTAAGAAATTCTCGGTATGTAGAGCTTTTACCCATAAAGTCATAGGCTATATATTCAGGATATTTTTCTCCTGCATTCTCAAGCATTTTATAAAGAGATATATCGGGGTAATCCAAAGTATGAGGTGTAGCCCCGTAGAATTTAAACCATTTTGCTTTAGAATTCAAAGTCAATCTCCTCCCCCAATGTTTTGTCGAGAAGCTCAGGGTTTTTAAACAGATGCTTTATGAGTTTAAGACTGCGTGCAAAATAAAATCCATCCGCAATTCTCTCATCCAGAGTAACTCCTATACTCATAACATCACGTACCTGAGAAATTCCGTTTTCGTCAATCACATTTTCCTTATGTACCTCACCAATTGTTATAACAACACCGTTTGTTCCGAAGTTGTTAAGATGGTGATAAACTGCATCACACTTGATACTTCCAAGATTTGAAAGCAGTACACTGCAGTAATTTATATCCACACTGCTGAATGCCTTGGGCATAAATCCGTGAGAGTCAGCAAAATTCATAAACCACATAAAAAGAGTCATAAACCACTTGGGGAATTTCTTGACAATATTCAAAATGTTGTCAACACTTCTT
>JAZNVD010000196.1:0-2131 GCA_045592645.1 Candidatus Ornithomonoglobus sp.
TGCACTTGTAAGAATGTACAATGCAACAAAAAATAAAAAATATCTTGATTTGGCAGAATATTTTGTCGAGCAAAGAGGAAATAACAATATAGATTTTCCTACAACTAACAACGATATAGAAAAAAATGATTATTATGCCCAAGCTCATTTGCCTGCCCGTAAGCAAAGAACTGCACAGGGGCACGCAGTACGTGCCTGTTATTGGTACAAGGCAATGGCTGACCTTGCCTATGAAAAGAAGGACAGTGAGCTTGCAGATGCCTGCCGAGATATTTTCTTTGACATTATAAATAAAAAAATGTACATAACGGGAGGCATAGGCTCTACACATTTAGGAGAAGCATTTACTGTTGATTATGACCTGCCCGACGAAACTGCATACAACGAAACCTGTGCATCAATAGCTATGATACTTTTGGGTAAAAGTATGATGAAGTTTGATAATAATACCATTTATGCAGATATTATAGAAAAAGAACTGTACAACGGTATGCTTGCAGGCGTGTCCCTTGACGGCAAAGGCTTTTTCTATGAAAATCCTTTGGAAATAAACCTTAAAAACCATAAAAGACACACTTCTGTTTTAGCAGGTGACAGGTTGCCGATAACACAACGCAAGGAGGTATTTGATTGCTCCTGCTGTCCTCCTAATATAAACAGGACCTTTGCTACCATTAATGAATATATTTATGGTGTTTGTGACGGAACAGTATATGTTAATCAGTTTATGTCAAGTCAGGCAGATTTTGAGGGTGTTAAAATTAATCAGACTACAGACTATCCTGTAAACGGCAAGGTGGCGCCTGAATTTGAAAATGCAAAAACGGGTAAAATCCGGATACCTTGCTGGTGTGAAGAATATACGGTTGATTGCCCCTATGTTGCAGAGGACGGTTATATTAAAATAGAAAATCCAAAGAATGTAAATGTGGAATTTGTTATGAAGCCTGTTATGATGCGTGCATCGGCGGGCGTGTCAAATAACATCGGCAAAGTGGCTATACAGTACGGTCCTGTTGTTTACTGTGCAGAAGCTGTTGACAATATTGAAAATCTTTATTCCTTGTTTGTGGATAAAGGCTTAAAGTCCAAAGTAGAATATTGTGAGGAATACGGGCTTAACAAAATAACTGTGGACGGCTTCAGGCTTGCAGACAGAGAAAAGCTTTATTACAGCGGTGAGGAAAGGTTTGAAAAAACTGAAATTAAGCTGATTCCGTACAGTGCATATGCAAACAGGGGAGAAACAAATATGCTTGTGTGGCTTAATGTTTTGTAAAATAAAATTTATCAGGAATGGAAAAGATTTCGGCAAAAAATTGCCGAAGTCTTTTTTGTGCATTTTACAGACAGAAAAAGTTGTTTTATACAAATCAGTAGTTTTATAATACATTGACTTTATGTCTGAATACGAATATAATTTAATTACTTGATTTTATGAGAAAGTGTGTGTAAATATGATTGTAAAAAAAGACCTTAAGCTGTTAAGAGATGATGTAACCGTACTTTCAAATCCGCACAAGGGTTGGTATTGGCACTATGTGGATAACGGTCTTAAAAATCCAAAATACCGCGACAGAGTGGTTAAGGGTAACTATTATCACGATTTTCCGGGGCTTAATCATTTGTATATTCGTTTTGACTGGTCGGATGTTGAAAAGGAACCAGGGGTATTTGACTGGTCGGAAATTGATGCAATTATGGACGAATGGGGCAAGGAGGGTTACCGCTTTGCACTTAGAGTATGTTGCAGTGAAACCTTGGCAGTTATGAAATTTGCTACTCCTGAATGGCTTTATAAAATGGGTTGCGGTGGTGCGTTTTATCCTCCGTTTTATGAAAAAAATCCCGAATGGTGGGAAAAATGTCACTATGACGAATACAGAAAGGTAGAGCTTCTTTCCGAGCCTGAAAAGTATTGTGAACAGTTCTGGGAGCCTGACTATAATGACCCTATGTTCCTGGAATACCTTGAAAAGTTTATAAAGGTGTATGCCGAAAAATTTGACAATGACCCGAGGGTTGAATATGTTGACCTTGGCTCTTACGGTTGTTGGGGAGAGGGGCATACCTCCTGCGGAAGTATGCGAAAAGGCTCGTTTGATATGCACCGCAAGCACGCGTATCTGCA
>JAZNVD010000197.1:0-8104 GCA_045592645.1 Candidatus Ornithomonoglobus sp.
TGCAGGGGGAAGACCGCCAAGAGCTTCCATAACTGCTTTATTAGTAAGCTGAAGAGCTTCTTGGATTGTCTTTCCTTTAACAAGTTCAGTTGCCATTGAGCTTGTGGCAATAGCGGCACCGCAACCAAAAGTTTTAAAGGTCACATCTTTGATGATGTTATCCTCAATCTTCATATATATTTTCATAATGTCACCGCAATGTGCGTTTCCAACCTCGCCGATGGCGTTTGCATCGTCAAGCTTGCCCACGTTTCTTGGGTTTTCAAAATGGTCCATTACCTTATCACTATACATTATTTTTCCTCCTCCAATGCTTTTGTGTAGGACTGCAATTTACCGTCCTCAAAAGCCTCATACATAGGCGACATTGCACGTAGCCCATCGATTATTTTAGGCATCTTCTCAAGTACATAGTCAACCTCTTCTTCGGTTGTATATTCACTGACACTGAATCTTATAGAGCCGTGTGCAATTTCGTGGGGAACGCCTATTGATAAAAGTACGTGTGACGGGTCAAGTGAGCCTGAAGCACAGGCACTTCCGCTTGATGCGCATATACCGTACATATTAAGACGCATTAGGATTGCCTCGCCCTCAACGAATTCATATGAGAAATTCACATTGTTACAAAGTCTGCGTTCATCTGTAGGACCGTTAAGCTTGATATAATCAATTCTCTCACGGATACCGCTAATTAAACGGTCACGCATTTTTGTCATATGTGCAATGTTTTTATCGAGGTTTCTTGTTGCGTCATCAAGTGCTTTTGCAAGACCTGCAATGCCTGCAAGGTTTTCAGTTGCGGCACGCTTACCGCGTTCCTGACCGCCACCGTGGATAAGATTATCAATTCTTATGCCATTTCTTATATAAAGCATACCAACACCTTTGGGACCGTGGAATTTATGTGCACTTAATGAAAGCATATCGATGCCCAAGTCACAAACATCAATTTTCATATGACCGATTGCCTGAACGGCATCAGTATGGAATGCAATGTTATGTTTTTTTGCAACCTCTGCAATCTCTTTAATGGGCATAATTGCACCGATTTCGTTGTTTGCAGTCATAACTGAAATAAGGATAGTGTTATCCTTAATTGCATTTTCCACATCCTCAGGCGTAACAAGTCCAAACTTATCAACATCAAGGTATGTTACCTCAAAACCGTGCTTTTCAAGGAATTCGCAGGTGCCGAGAATTGCGTGGTGTTCAATTTTGGTTGTTATAATATGATTACCCTTACGTATGTTTGCAAAGGCATAGCCCTTAATTGCCCAGTTGTCAGCTTCACAGCCTGATGCAGTAAAATATATTTCATTGGAGTTCTTTGCACCAATGTTTTTAGCAACACTCTCCCGAAGCTTAAAAAGCTCACTTTCTGCTTTCTGACCTGTTTCGTAGAAAATTGACGAGGCATTGCCCCATATATCTGTAAGATACGGCATCATAGCATTAACGACTTGGGGACTGATTTTTGTCGTTGCGTTATTGTCTAAATATACCGATTTCATAATATCTTCCTTTCCGGGTGGTAAAATCTATATATACCACCAATATAATTGTACTCCAAAGGGGTGGGGATGTCAATAGTTTTCACCACGATTTGTAGGTAAAACCTAATAAAAAGGGTGGTTTTAAATTTATTTTGAGAATATTGTCTAAAGATAGTATAGTATGATTATTTTTACAGTTTATTTTGCTTGGGAGACTTGCATTTTATACGCAGTAATGCTAAAATATTCTAAAGAAAGGGGTGAGATTATGCTTATAGATTTCCATGTGCATATGTTCCCGGAAGCCATTGCAGAGAAAACCTTTGCAATGCTACTTAAGAATATGCGTGAAACGTATAATATTGACCAGTCATTGAGCTATGGCGGAACGATGCCCCAGCTTCTTTGTGATATGGAAAAGACAGGTGTTGACATAAGTGTAATACAGCCTATCGCCACAAAACCCACACAGCATAAGAGTATAAACGACTTCGCGTTGTCGGTGCGTTCTGAAAGAATAATATCCTTTGGCTCATTACACCCCTATGGTGATAATATAGACTATGAGCTATGCGACCTTAAAGAAAAGGGTTTTGTCGGAATAAAATTGCATCCCGATTATCAGGGCGTTGATGCTGATGATGAGAAGTTTATTGAACTTGTTAAAAAGGCAACAGAGATGGGGATGTATGTAACAGTACATTCAGGCCATGATACAGGAATTGTACCGCCTTTTGGAGGTGCGGTGGATAAAATTATCAGATTACTTAACAAAGTTGATGAGAGCCGTGTTATTCTTGCACATATGGGTGCATTTAATCAATGGGACGAGGTTGAGAAGTACTTGATTAAGAGTAGAGCATACTTTGATATTTCAGTTGTATCAAGGTTTATGGATATTGGGCAATACCGACGGATAATTGAAAATCACGGAAGTGACAGAATATTATTTGGTTCGGACAGCCCATGGGAGTCACCCCAAGATACTTTGGAGTTTTTAATAAAATCGGGAATAACGGGTGATGATTTGGAGAGAATAACCCATATAAATGCAGAGAAAATATTAGGAATAAAAAAATAAGAAAATTTTGAAAAAAGCCTTGACAATTGTTTTTTTATAGTGTATAATAGCTAATGTTGTTTGGCGGTATAGCTCAGTTGGCTAGAGCATGCGGTTCATACCCGCAGTGTCACTAGTTCGAATCTAGTTACCGCTACCAGAAAGAAAAGCACTTCATATGAAGTGCTTTTCTTTTTTTCTTTGTATCCATAAGATACATCATTCTACTTGAATTAAACTCAAACAAATGGTATAATAAGCAGTGTGTATGAAATTATATCCAAGTTTCAGGAGGGAATATGCAGAATCTCGTATTGTCTTTTAACGCAGTGGCTCCGTTATTCATTCTTATGATGTTGGGGTATGCGATAAAGCGGGTGGGCATTGCACGAAAAAGTGATTTTGATATGATAAACAAACTGATTTTCAAAATCTTTTTACCCGTTCAACTTTTTTACAATATATATACAACGTCAAGTATCAAGACGTTTGACGCCTCTATTGTTTTCTTTATACTATCAGGAGAGCTTGCAATTTTTATTCTTGGCTACCTTTTTGTCAGGTATGGAATAAAGGACAGCAAAAGGCGTGCCCCAATACTTCAGGGATTTTTCCGTTCAAACTTTGCTATTCTTGGTATACCTCTGATTAATTCTGTTTGCGGAGACAAGGTAACTGGTCTTACATATTTAATGGTGGCAATCGTGGTTCCGTTATTTAATATACTTGCAGTATTTTGCTTTGAACTCTTTAATCCCCAAAAGGGTAATATAAGTGTTAAATCTCTGTTGCTTGGAGTTGCGACAAATCCATTGATTATCGGTTGTGTTCTGGGTTTAGCATTTTTCTTACTTAAAATCAAACTACCCTATGTATTAGAAAAGTCAGTAGGTGATGCTTCAAAGATTGCCACACCTCTTGCAATAGTGGCAATCGGAGGTAGTTTTACCTTTAAAAGTATAAAAAATTGTGCAAAAGAGGTTTTTATAACCGTTTTTGCAAGGCTTATATTTATACCGCTTCTTGCGGTTACTTTCGCAGTAATGTCAGGCTTTAAGGGAGAGGCTCTGGCGTGCATCTTGATAGTGTTTGGCGGACCTATAGCAATATCAAGCTTTGCAATGGCACAACAAATGGACTGTGACGAAGAAGTTGCAGCTAATGTCGTTGTTTTCTCGTCATTGTTTTGCATAGTAACATTATTTTGCTGGATATTTATCCTGAACTCGCTGATGTTGTTTTAATAAAATAAATTAGAGGTGAATTATTATGAATGATTTTATCTATTATGCTCCTACCAAAATATTTTTTGGAAAGGATAAGCACAAGGATATCGGAAAGATAATTAAAGAATACGGATACAATAATATTATGCTTCAGTACGGTCAGGGAAGTATAAAGAAATCAGGACTATATGATGAGATTATGACATCACTAAAACAATATGACATCAATGTTGTTGAGATGGGTGGCGTTGAGCCAAACCCGAAGATTTCTTTTGTACGCGAGGCAGTAAAGGTGGCAAAAGAAAAGAAAGTTCAGTTGATACTTGCAGTAGGTGGCGGAAGTGTTCTCGATTCTTCAAAGTATACGGCCGCAGGTGTATGTGCAGACTGTGACCCGTGGGATTTTCCCACAAGAAAGGCAGAAGTCAGAGATGCTTTGCCCGTAGGTTGTATCCTGACTATTGCGGCGGCAGGAAGTGAAATGAGTTCATCTGCAGTAATTACAAATATGGAGCTAAATATGAAACGAGGCTTCAACAGTGACTTTAACAGATGCAAATTTGCTGTTATGAACCCTGAACTTACATATTCTGTATCACAATATCAGACCGCATGTGGTGTGGTTGATATTCTTGCTCATACAATGGAACGTTATTTTATGCCCTGTGAGGCAACAGATTTGACTGACAGAATTGCTGAAGGTTTAATGAAAGCAACAATTTCTGCAGGAAAAACACTTCTCAAAAAGCCTGATGATTATGATGCCCGTGCAAATATGATGTGGGCGTCAAGCTTATCGCATAATGACCTTACAGGCTGTGGCCGTCAGAATGCTTTACCTGTGCATCAGCTTGAACATGCCCTTAGCGGTGAGTATGATTACATTGCTCACGGTGCGGGACTTGCGGTGCTTTTCCCTGCATGGGCGAGATATATTTATAAGTATAATATTCCGCGTTTTGCACAGTTTGCACGTCGTGTGTGGGATTGTAATGAGGATTGTGATGAAGCGGCGGCTAAAGAGGGAATAGAGAAAATGTCGGAGTATTTCAAGTCACTTGGTATGCCGACGTGCCTTGGAGATTTCGGACTTGATGAGAGCTGTACCGACAGACTTTCAGAATTGTGTACCTTTGGCAAACAAAGAACGGTTCAAAGTTATATTGAAATCCACTATAATGTTATAAACGATATATTTAAATTGTGCATATAAAAGAAAATCCCCAAACTTATAAGTTTGCGGATTTTTATGTCATACTGAATATAATAAATCTGTGTATGTGGGGAATGGCCAGTATTCCTTGGCTACAAGTTCCTCTAATGTGTCTGCAGTTTCACGCAGTGATTCCATTGCAGGTATTACATTATCCTTGTAATACATACCTACTGTAAACTGGTCAGCCTCGGGAACATCTGTAACTGAGTCAAGCTCTTCGATTCGTTCCATTAATTCCTCTGTAAGGTCATTTAGCTTATTTACGGTTGCAAGCTCATATGGTGCCTTTATTCCAAGACTTTTCTTAACTACAACACCGTCTGCCAGAGATTTTGTATACTTCAGACACGCAGGCAGAATTTCCTGTTTTGCCATTTCAAGCATAGTAAGCATCTCATAATGCAGTGTCTTGTTGTACTCCTCCATCATAATTTCACAACGGGTTTCAACCTCAAGGGGTGAGAATACACCCTGACTTTCAAACAATTCAACAGATTTTTCGGATTTGAAATGAGGTAATGCGTCGGGAGTTGTTTTAAGGTTTGGAAGACCACGCTTCTTTGCCTCTTTAACCCATTCTTCGCTGTATCCGTTACCGTTGAAAATAATACGCTTATGGTCTTTAAAGGACTTGATTGCAAGGTCAAGGGCATCCTTTTCAATATCACTACTATCCTTAAGTATCTCTGCGAACTCTGTAAGAGTATGAGCAACAATTGTGTTAAGGGTAATATTGATGCCGCCGATTGATTGGCGTGAGCCCGGACCACGGAATTCAAATCTGTTACCTGTAAAGGCAAAAGGTGAAGTTCTGTTCCTATCCATTGTGTCCTTATGAATTTCAGGCATTGTTTCAACACCTGTTTCAATCAATTTACCTTGTTCATATTTTGCACCGTGACCTGTTATGAGCTTATCAATCATAGAGGTCATATGGTCGCCAAGATATACGGAGATAATAGCGGGGGGAGCTTCGTGTGCACCAAGACGGTGGTCGTTACCTGCGGTTGCAACAGAAACTCTTAAAATGTCTGCATAGTCATCTACTGCTTTTATAACTGCTGCAAAGAACAATAAGAACTGAACGTTCTCCTCGGGTTTTTTGCCTGGTTTTAGCAACAGTTCACCGTCGGATGTTCCAATTGACCAGTTATTATGCTTACCGGAACCGTTAACACCTTTGTAGGGTTTCTCGTGAAGCAGACAATACAAATCGTGGTGATTTGCCACTTTTTTGAGGATTTCCATTGTTAGCTGATTATGGTCGGATGCGATGTTTGCAGTTGAGTAAACGGGAGCAACCTCATGCTGTGCAGGTGCAGCTTCGTTGTGCTTTGTTTTAGAAAGCACACCAAGCTTCCACAACTCTTCATCAACCTCTTGCATAAACGCAGCAACTCTTTCTTTTAACTGCCCGAAGTAATGGTCATCCATTTCCTGACCTTTGGCAGGCTTTGCACCAAACAGTGTTCTGCCTGTAAGAAGCAGGTCTTTACGCTTGTTACGAAGCTTTTTATCAACAAGGAAGTATTCCTGTTCTGCACCAACATATGTAAATACGCGTGCAGGCTCTTTACCAAAGAGTTTAAGTACCTGCTTTGCTGCCTTATCAATGGCTGCCTCTGAACGCAACAGGGGAGTTTTTTTATCCAGCACCTCGCCTGTGTACGATACAAATGACGTAGGAATGTACAATGAGTGGTCCTTAATAAAGGCAAAGGATGTGGGGTCCCAGGCAGTGTAGCCGCGTGCCTCAAATGTGGCACGAAGACCGCCTGAAGGGAATGATGATGCGTCAGGTTCACCCATAACAAGCTCTTTTGCAGAGAACTCCATAATAACAGTTCTGTCCTCTGTGGGCTGAATAAATGAATCGTGCTTTTCGGCAGTCAAGCCTGTCATTGGCTGGAACCAATGAGTATAATGAGTACAACCGTTCTCAATAGCCCAGTCCTTCATTGCAGATGCCATAACTTCCGCCACGCTGTAATCAAGTTTAGTGCCTTCTGTAATAGTTTTCACAAAGGCATCATAGGTTTCCCTGGGTAATCTTTCACGCATTGTGGGCAGGTTAAAAACCTTCTCACCGAATATCGCGGTAACATCACCGTTTACCATCATATCTATCACCTTCCTAAAATAATGAAAAGGGCAAAGCCCTTATAATATTCAAAATTATTCCATCCTAATAATATTATAACATTTTTTTTGTGAATGTCAACGATAAACCCAAAAATTACTTGAAATCTGAAGGGATATATGATACAATAGCTCTGTTGCAAAATATGCCTGCATAGTTAAATGGATATAATAGCCCCCTCCTAAGGGGTAGTTACAGGTTCGATTCCTGTTGCGGGTACCATGTAAAAAGGACTTGTCAGTTGACAAGTCCTTTTTTGATTTTATATTCACTTGGGGTCATAGAAAAGAATTTTTGAAATGCCCTGTTAAAAGAACGGGTATTGAAGAAACCACATTCTAAGGCCACGTCTATAATTTTTTTGTTTGAATGTAAAAGCAATGGCAAAGATTTTTCTAATCTGTAAGCCGTAAGGTAATTTACAAAAGTGAGATTTGTTACCTGTTTAAATATGTGAGCAAAGTAATATTCTGATAAGTTGCAATGATTACATATATCCTTTAATAATATGGGTTCGGAGAAATGCGAGTCAATATATGAGTTAACTTTGCTTAAAAGGTCAGTATAAAAAAACAACTTATTTTTTGCCTCTGCGTCAATTCTATGTAATTTATTGCTTCTTAATAAACACACTAAAATCTCCTGAGAAATACTGTTTGCCATAAATTCATACCCTGTGTTCCTTTTTTTGAGTTCAAGTACAAGTTTATCTGTTAGAATTCGTAATTCTCTATTAAGATTACTGCTTTTTTTGATTAATTGCTCATCAAACCTCAAAACCTTAAAATCAGTTTTCTTCTGAGAGTTTTTGCAATTCAACTTAAAAATTTCAATTTTGTTTGGAACGGGGGAGGCGAAGGAATGTATCTCTCCAGGCATAATAACAACAATATCATCCTTTGTAGCAGTAAAGCAAGAATTTTCGCACACAATGTCAACTGCGCCGTCAATCACAACAACGATTTC
>JAZNVD010000198.1:0-2868 GCA_045592645.1 Candidatus Ornithomonoglobus sp.
CAAAGATGTTAACGGGTTCATCGTAGAGTTCTGTAGGTGTTGCACACTGCTGCATGTAACCATTCTTCATAACAACGATTCTTGTACCCATTGTCATAGCCTCAATCTGGTCATGAGTAACGTAGATAAATGTTGTGTTAAGCTTTGCGTGAAGCTTCTTAATCTCTGTTCTCATGGCAACACGAAGCTTTGCATCAAGGTTTGACAAAGGCTCATCCATCAGGAATACCTTGGGTGAACGAACGATTGCACGGCCCATAGCAACTCTCTGTCTCTGACCGCCTGACAAAGCCTTGGGCTTTCTGTCAAGAAGATGCTCAATGTCAAGAATCTTTGCAGCCTCGATAACTCTCTTTCTGATTTCCTCTTTGGGAGTCTTGCGAAGCTTAAGTGCAAATGCCATATTATCAAAAACTGTCATATGGGGATATAGAGCATAGCTCTGGAATACCATTGCGATGTCACGGTCCTTGGGAACAACGTCGTTCATAAGCTTGCCGTCTATGTAAAGCTCACCTTCTGAAATCTCTTCAAGACCTGCAATCATACGAAGTGTTGTTGACTTACCGCAGCCTGAAGGTCCAACAAGGATGATAAACTCCTTATCAGCAATGTCAATGTTAAAATCCGAAACCGCAACTACATTTCCTGCGTATTTCTTGTAAACATTTTTTAACTGTAATTCTGCCATTACTTTCTACCTCACTTAAATATATATTGTTGCGGGCATACTACCCGACTTTTTATTCCACTATAATAATAACATATTTTTTCACAAATTGTTAGTCCCTATATTAACCAAAAATATCCCTCTTAATTTGTGAAAACTCCACAAGACATAAATTTTATGTCACCAAACCACCCCGAAAGTTGGTTAAAATAACGATAAAATGTGAATATTTTATGAATTATTCCTTTTCAAGGAATACATACACATACTTATAGCCAAGGTTAACGGCTTCCTTGTATTCCTCGTCGGTAAGTCTTGAGTGAAGATACTCCTTAAGACCTTCCTTATCGGAGATGTATGTCTTAAGAGTATTAATATCAAGCTTT
The DNA here is from genome assembly GCA_045592645.1 of Candidatus Ornithomonoglobus sp. Classification (GTDB taxonomy): domain Bacteria; phylum Bacillota; class Clostridia; order UBA1381; family UBA1381; genus Ornithomonoglobus. The sequence continues at coordinate 1,057 of JAZNVD010000198.1, forward strand.
GACATAATCTTTGTAAATCTTGAGAACTCCTTTGCAGTCATACGGCTCTTAAGCTTATCATAAGCAGTCTTTACAACATCGGGAGTTTCTGTAGGCTCCTCGGTACTGTTTGCTTTCTCGATAATTGACTCCGCCTCAACGTAGTCCTCCGCCTTAACACGGTTTGAGTTTCTCTCGTCGCTGTACTTGGTGTCTGCCTTACCTGTGCTTTCGCCGTCATTTACTTTGATAATCTCTATACCTACCTTATGGGAAGCATACTTTGTTTTAAGAGCAGTTTCCTCATTTACGGGGTTAGTATATTCCTCACGTTCTGCAAGAATACGGTGGGCAAATGCCTCATCATCACGGAAATGCTCGGAATATGCACGCAAAAATGTTGTATAGGTAATATCGTCCATAACGCCCTCGTCGTGAAGCTTAACAGCTTCAGCATAAAGCTTGTTAAGAACCTCCTCACGGCTTACGTAATCACTTACATCCTCAACCACGGGTGCGATATATTTAGGTAAAAGGAAATAGTTATACACAAGACTGCCTACAACAATAACAAAAGTAACCACAATAAGTGATATACCCGTTAAAATATGCCACTTTTTCAACTTCATAATTAAACCTCCGATTTATATATAATGCGGAATGCGTAATGCGTAATTGAGGAAGCTTTTTGCAAAAGCAAAAAGCAACAATAACGCAAACGCAGTTTGCATTTCACTCGCCGTAGGCGAATTTCACGCCGTCAGGTATTTCACGACACCACAGGTGGCATTTCACCGCAAAAACAATGTTTTAATACATTGTTTTTGCTTCTGTTCCGCCCATAATGTGGAAATGGATGTGGAACACTGTCTGACCTGCGTCCTTACCGCAGTTATTGACAACACGGTAACCGCCCTCATCAATTCCTGCAATCTTTGCAATCTGGGGAATTGCCTCAAAAATATCAGCAATAACCCCTGAATTATCTTTATTAATCATATTTGCACAACAGATATGCTCTTTGGGAACAACAACAATGTGCACAGGTGCCTGGGGTGCAATGTCGTGGAAGGCATAGACCTTATCATTCTCAAACACCTTATTTGAGGGAATTTCCCCTGCAATTATTTTACAAAATAAACAATCGTTCATAAAAACCTCCGGTTTTTCTAATGCGGAGTGCGGAGTGCGGAGTGCGGAATTATTGATGCCTTTCGTTTCTGCGAAAATCTCCATTCATTTCGAACTCAACACGCGTTAACTCCTAATTAAAGGTGCTCGATTTTTGAGATAGAACGGGCAAAACTCACCCACTATGTATGATAATGGGGCGAGTGTAGTTCCAGTCTTATAGCGTCTCCCCATAAGAAAGGGGGTTAAAAAAGGGGGAAATTCCTTTCCCCCTTACATTCTCCCTATTGTTCTTTCGCAAATTTTTCGCACCGCATCGGATGTGTTATGCCCTAATGTATCGGCAATATCATCCCACATCATACCCTCCATATAACGGCATGTAAGGCAGTACTTTGCGTAATCGTTATAAACACCGGCGATTTTCCTGCGGATAATACGCCTGAGCCTTTCACGTTCACGCGCCTCACGAAGAGAAAGACTGCTCCTCCTCATCTTGCGGTTAAGGGCACTCAGCCTTAAGAATTTCTTTCTCCAATTCAATTACCTAAATCTCCTTTCGGCAGAAATTAATGCGGAGTGTGGAGTGCGGAGTGCGGAATTATGGAAGGAAATAGTTTCACAATTTCCCTGATTTTAAGCATTCGATTTCTGCGACTTTGTGATTGCCGTAAGAATTCTTATTATGTCCTGACAATCATT
>JAZNVD010000199.1:0-3224 GCA_045592645.1 Candidatus Ornithomonoglobus sp.
AGCTTCCCGGTGCTATGTTCGTAGTAGACCCCAGAAAGGAAAAGATCGCTATCCTTGAGGCTAAGAGACTTGGTATCCCCGTAGTTGCTATCGTTGATACAAACTGTGATCCCGATGAGGTTGATTACGTTATCCCCGGTAACGACGACGCTATCCGTGCCGTTAAGTTGATTGCATCAACAATTTCAAATGCTATCATCGAGGGCAGACAGGGTGAGGATGCAGTAGCAGAGATTACAGCTGCAGTTGAGGCAGACAATGCTGAGGCTGAGGTTGAGACTGCAGACGCTGAATAATTCACACCTATTATAAATAAAATTACAGGAGGAAATAACAATGGCATTTACAGCTAAAGACGTTAAGGACCTAAGAGAAATGACAGGTTGCGGTATGATGGACTGTAAGAAGGCTCTGACAGAGCCAGACGGCGATAAGGACGCTGCAGTTGAGCTTCTAAGTGAAAAGGGTCTTGCTACTGCTGCCAAGAAGTCAGGCAGAATTGCATCAGAGGGTATTGTTAAGTCATATATTGATGGCGGAGTTGGTGTTGTAGTTGAGGTTAACTCAGAGACAGACTTCGTTGCAAAGAATTCAGATTTCCAGGATTTCGTTGGTCTTGTTGCAAAGACAGTTGCTGACGCTAATCCCGCTGACGTTGATGCTCTAAAGACTTGCGCTTGCGAGGGCACAACAATCGGCGATATGCTTACAGAGAAGATTGCAAAGATTGGTGAGAATATGAATATCCGCCGTTTTGCAAGAGTAGAAACAGCAGGTGTTGTAGTTGATTACATCCACGCTGCAGGTAAGATTGGTGTACTTGTTGAGGCAGATGCTCCCGCAAACGATGACGTTAAGGAAGCATTAAGAAACGTTGCAATGCAGGTTGCAGCTCTTAACCCCAAGTATCTTTCAAGCGACGATGTTCCCGCTGATTACAAGGAGCACGAGAAAGAAATTCTTATTGCACAGCTTAAGAATGACCCCAAGAACGCTTCAAAGCCCGACAATATCATTGAGAAGATGATTGAGGGTCGTCTTGCAAAGGAGCTTAAGGAAGTTTGTCTACTTGAGCAGCTTTATGTTAAGGCAGAAAACAAGGAGTCAGTTGGTCAGTATCTTGATATGGTATCAAAGAAGGTTGGCGCAACAATCACACTTAAGAGCTTCGTTCGTTTCGAAACAGGCGAGGGTCTTGAGAAGAAGGAAGACGACTTTGCTGCAGAGGTTGCTGCAATGGCAGGCAACAAATAATTCAGCTAAATTAAAAGAACACTCCGTGTGGAGTGTTCTTTTTTTTGTTTTATTTCTTTTCAAAATGCTGATAGTCTTTTTCTGTTTTCCAGTCACCACCCCAGGTCCAGCCGTGTTTTATGAATATACGGTAAATATCCGTATCATTTCCGATATATGCAGCACGGTCAATTTCTCTTGACCATTTACTTATATCACGTTGCCAGAATTCCTGTGCATTATCGTGAGCACCCCTGCCGTTGGAGTACACATAAGGGTTCTGTTGAGGGTTAATATCAATTGCCCGTCCGTATGCGTGATTGGAAAGTTTGCCTGTGCCAGTGGATACTACGCGGTAGTTAAATGCCGATGTGTTATTAAATTCAATTGATGTGAAATCGTCGGCACCGTATTTATCAATAAGCTCCATTCGTTCAATGGGGTATTTTACATCAAACAGCTCTGCAAATATGTCCAGAACCTCCTCTGCAAGCTCTGCGTTTACTACAAGATGCCCCTCGGTGATGTTATAATTAAAATCATAGTGAGGAATTGTAAGGTAACGCAGGTCCTCATAAGTTATATTTGGGTTGGTTTTCATTGATAACCCGTCCATACTTGCCCTTACGGTGTCAGGTATGGGCTCTGATGTACCACGGCGTGCCGGCTCGGGTGTAGGGGTTGGAGTGGGCTCAGGCGTGGATATCACAACTTCTGCTGTAGGATGTGGTGTTGGTTTGTCAGTTTGCCCAATTGGCAAACGTGGATAGAAAAGTAATACCAAAAGTGATAAAACTATTATAATTACTGAAACAAGAACCGTTATAGCGTGACTTTTTTTCATGGAATATCCCCTTTCTTAAGTTGACAACATTATAGCATAAAATGCAAAATAATTCAATAGTTGACAAAAAAATAGTGACAAATAGATAAAAGTTTGATATAATAGTTATGTGAAGTAAAAGGAGGTATTCTTATGAATTGTACAAGATGTAATACACCATTGACTCAAAGCGACGCGTTTTGCCCACGGTGTGGCGAGCCGGTGTACGTAGAACAGCAGCAACCGGTATATGCGAATGCGTATAATAATGTCCCTGCACGTAAAAATAATGCTGGGCTGATTGTAGCTGTAATTGTGGCAGTCGTTGCGGTATTGGTGGCGATAGTAGCGTTTGTGATAATGGTTGTAAAGCCTGATAGAGCACCTGTTGTTCCACCCACTACAGAGATTGTTTATCAGGCACCGGTATTTGATTATGCTGAAGGGTCTACTACGCGCGGTTATGATGTGGATACATCTGTTAATCAAAGAGTGTATTATTATAGTGATTATGCAATAGATGATGATATGACAACAGCGTGGACGCCTAACCGCAATACCGACCCTGTTCCGTCTATTACTCTTCATGCATACAATCCGCAGCGTGTCAGTGGTATCAGAATGACCAATGGTTACTGTAAGTCAGAAAAGACATACACCAAAAATAAAAGAATATCAAAAGTGCGTGTTACATATAATGGCGGTGAAACAATTGCTGAGTTTGGAATGAATCACTACCGTGAGATGCTCGATGTTCCTTTTGGAAGAACAGTTGAAACAGATTATATAACTATTCAGGTTCTTGATGCATACTACGGTACATGGCAAGACATTGCCATAAGTGAAATTGATGTATATTAATGAAGCACCAATATTCTTAATGATATTATAACGTTTTTGTGAAAAAATGGAATAAAACAGGATTTTTGAAAAGGAGAACACGGAAATGATTGGTTGTATATTCAAAAATGCGATTTCAATTTTAAAGAAAAAGCCGATGATGCTTTGGGGTGTATCACTATTGTGTGGAATTGTTACATTACTTGTACAGATTGGTGCAGGTGTCGTTCCTATATTGGCAATACCCATTGTGCTCACTCTTGAGGCGGGAATGTCTGCACTTTATCTTGACGGATATAACGGCAAAGAGGTAAATTCAAAGCAGTTG
>JAZNVD010000200.1:0-4808 GCA_045592645.1 Candidatus Ornithomonoglobus sp.
CAATATTAGGAACGATAGTTATAACATTGTTTTTTGGTATAGCTGCGTGGATGTTTTCGGTTAAAGAGGCGTTGGACAAGCCAAGGCTTCAGAAAAATCAGTCAAATGTATATATTGCTGCAGTACTTATAATTGGGTTTATTATAAGAGTTATATGTGCGGTTATGTACAAGGGCCATGAAACGGATATGGGTTGTTTTATGGGTTGGTCATCAAAGCTGTTTAATAACGGTCTTGGCAACTTCTATCTGTCAGAGGGTTTTCACGATTATCCGCCCGGTTATGTATACGTAATGTATATATTAGGTGCTATAAAGGATATATTCTCAATTACAGGCAAGGGCGAGTGGTTACTTGTTAAGATGCCCTCAATCCTTGCAGACCTTGGGATTGGTTATTTTATATACAACACTGCAAGAAAGAACTACGGAAACAGTAACGGTGCCGCGTTGTCTGCGTTGTTTGTTATAAACCCCGTTGTTATTCTGAACAGTGCATTATGGGGACAGGTGGATTCATTCCTTGCGTTACCGTGTATATTATCAGTGTATTATATTTCGCAGAAGAGATACGGTGCATCATTCTTTGCTTTTGTTGCAGGCTTTTTAATAAAGCCCCAGGCAGTGTTCTTTGCCCCTGTAATTGCATTTGCACTGATTGAAGACATATTCCTTGCAGACGGTTTCAAGAAGGAAATTTTAATTGATGTAATAAAAAAAGGCATTATAGCCATTGTTGCAATGTTCATACTGTTTATGCCCTTTGGAAACAATCCCATTCACGGAATTGAGGTTATTGTAAATCAGTATATTGAAACAATGAAGCAATACAATTACCTGACGGTCAATGCCTTTAATCTGTATGGAGCATTTGGCGGAAACTGGGCTCCGTTAACGCCCTTTATGAGTGTTTTCGGATACCTTATGATTGCGGTTGTTGTGGCGTTTTCAGGGTATGTTTTCTTCAGAAGCAGTAATGCTTCAAAATATTATATATGCTCCGCAATAATCGTATTCGGCGTGTTTATGCTGTCAGTAAAGATGCACGAAAGATACGCATTTCCTGCAATCGTGGCTCTTATAATGGTGTTGGTAACGATGCCGACCACAAAGAATTTTATGGCTTATGCGTTGTTTTCAATGTCGCAGTTCTTTAATATTGCATGGATACTTTTTGTCTATGAAAAAAACCCCGGAGCATTTTTCAGGTCAGGCACAGTAACTGCCGCATCATTTATAAACATTGCACTGTTCGGATGGATGATGTATAGCTATTATAAGGAAACAAAGGGAGTGCCTGTGCCTTTAAAAAAGGCAGTTCAGCCAACAAAGGAAAAAGTCCGTGAGAAAAAGGGATTTACTTTCCAGATAAGTGAGAAAGCAAAGCGTATAGCGGTAGTGGACATTGTTGCAATTCTTGTAATATCCATTGTATACGGAGGTGTGGCTTTCTATAAGCTTGGAAACAGTTTTGCCCCTGAAACAGAGGTAGTTATAACCAATAATCCCGTAAAGATTGACCTTGGAGAAGAGGTTGAGATAGGCGATATTGCTTTCTATCTTGGTGCAAGACATCTTTACGAAGAGAGAAATCTGAAGTTTGATTTCCTCAACAAGGATAATCAGACTGTATATAACGAAAATTATACAGACGGTTCAGTGTTTGTGTGGAATCACAAGCAGTTACCGCCAGTAAAAGCACAGTATGTGGTTATATCAAGTGACCACCGTATATCGGAAACCGACCCGTCAGACTTGCTTTTCTTAAGAGAGGTTGTAATTCTTGATGAGAACGGTAATTATCTGCCTGTTGAGAAGATTTCACGGGAAAGTGATATTTATCTGTTTGATGAACAGGATTACTTTGACGGTAAAAACTATATGACGGGAACTTATTTTGACGAGATATACCACCCTCGTACCGCATACGAGTTCCTGGAGGGTATGAGTGTGTATGAGTGGACTCATCCGCCTCTTGGCAAGGTTCTTATGGGTATAGGCATATGGCTTTGCGGTATGGTACCCTTTGGCTGGAGAGTTGTAGGAACAACCTTTGGTGTATTGATGGTAGCGGTTATTTATCTTATGTCAAAGAGGATTGTAAAGTACCCGTGGCTTGCAGTGGCGGTGACGTTGCTGTTCACGTTCGACTTTATGCACTTTACACAGACACGACTTGCAACCATTGATACCTATATAGTATTCTTTATAATGCTTATGTATTATTATATGTACAAGTATTATAAGATGAGCTTCTACGATACACCCTTAAAGAAAACCCTGATACCCCTGGGACTTTCGGGTATATTCTTTGGTCTTGGTGTAGCATCAAAATGGACGGGTGTATATGCAGGGGCAGGTCTTGCCATAATATTCTTTATTACATTATGGAGAAGATATCAGGAATATATGTACGCAAAGAGGTTGCCGAAGGGAGAAACCAACGGTATTTCTCACAAGACGGTAATTGATTCCTTTAAGAACAACACAGTCACAACTCTTGTTTTCTGTTGTGTTGCGTTTGTTGCAGTGCCCTTTGCAATTTATGTTATGTCTTATATTCCTTATATGAATACCCCAAGCGGAGAGGGACTTAAGACCGTATTTACAAATGCCCAGAGTATGCTCACATACCACGGCAGAACAGTTGCAGATTCAACTCACCCATATTCGTCATACTGGTTTGAGTGGCCCGTGATGTACAGGCCCATATATTATTTCTCAAACACCCTTGAGAACGGTATGAAGCAGGGAATCAGTGCTTTTGGTAACCCGGCAGTGTGGTGGATTGGTATTGGTGCAGTAGCATATACCCTTGCAGTGGCAATTATTATGCCTTTGCGTAACAAAGATTTTCTTGGCAAGAGCAAATTAACAATTGGAGGAATTTACGCAGGAATATTTGCAGTTATAACAATATTGAGCTATATTTCTGCATCAGGAAATGAAAATCTGGTAAGATTCCCCAAGATTATGTTGTTGTACAGTGTGATATTTACAGCCATATTTATTCTGGTGCTTATGTATGAGGACAGGTTGAAGAATGTGTCGCACAAGACGGCATTGTTCCTTACAATCGGATTCTTTGCTCAATTATTGCCGTGGACACTTGTTTTAAGAACAACATATATTTATCACTATTTCACTTGTATTCCCTTTGTTGTGCTGATGATAGGCTTTGTTATAAAGTCAATATATGATAATGCAGAGAACAAGAGAAACGTAATAGTGGGAACCTTTGTGTATACGGCAATTGCCGTGGGATTGTTTATTCTGTTCTATCCGGTTCTTTGCGGAGCTCCCGTAGAAATGGATTTTGCGGATAAATTTTTGAAATGGTTTGATTCATGGGTTCTTGTATCGTGATAAAAAACAGTGGTATAATTATAGAGAGGTAAAAAGACAATGAGAACAATTAACAGTGAAGTTATAGTAAAAACAGTAAGGGATATGTGTATCAGTGCCAACTGTCACATTAACCCTGATATCCGTGAAGCTCTGGAAAAAGGCATTGAAACAGAGAAGTCAGAGGTATCAAGGGGCGTTCTGAAAAATCTTATTCTAAACGCCGATATTGCCCATAAAAAGGAAGTTCCTATCTGTCAGGATACAGGAATGGCAGTGTTCTTTGTAGAGATTGGTAACGAAGTTATTATTGAGGGTGATACCTTAAATGATGCTATAAATAAGGGCGTAGCCCAGGGCTACACTGAAGGATATTTAAGAAAGAGTGTTGTGGCAGACCCCCTTGACCGTGTAAACACAAAGGATAACACACCTGCGGTTATATATTGTGAGTTCGTTAAGGGTGATAAGCTGAAAATCACCTTTGCTCCCAAGGGCTTCGGCAGTGAGAACAAGGGTGGTGTTAAAATGCTCAATCCTTCAGACGGCGTTGAGGGTGTGATTGATTTTGTAATCGAAACAGTACGCAAGGCAGGTGCCAATCCTTGCCCGCCTATGGTAGTAGGTGTAGGAATTGGCGGAACGATGGATAAGGCGGCGGTGCTTTCAAAGAAAGCCCTTACGCGTGATATTACAAAACGTAATCCGAAACCTTATTATGAAGAGCTTGAGAATATACTTCTTGAAAAGGTAAATATGCTTGGCATAGGCCCCCAGGGAATGGGCGGAACGGTAACGGCTTTGGCGGTAAATGTCGAGGAATATCCAACACATATTGCAGGTCTGCCCGTAGCAGTTAATATTAACTGTCATGCAACACGCCACGCAGTTGCTGAAATCTGATGGAACATTTAAAAATATGCAGAAAGAAAAGCGGCCTCAATCTTGATGAGGCCGCTGCTTATCTGGAAATATCACGCAATGCGTTGTCAATGTATGAGTCAGGGAAACTATCAGCTCCCGTGACCGTTATTATAAAAATGCTCCGTGTTTATAAGACCAATGTAAAGAGCTTGTTGGGAGTGAATGCTCCTAAAAGACCCCTTACAGAGGGTGATAAGCTTTATGATGAAATCCGCAGAAATATTTTTCTCCGTATTGAGGAGATGGAGCATACACGTATGCGTGCAGGAATGAATAAATACTCCGTGAAAGAGACAGAGGACTTATATGCTGTCCTTTTCAACGATATATCAGAGAAAATCGTTGACGAAAACCTCAAAGCGGAAGTTATAAGACTACAGAATTCATCGGTTACTTAAGCTCAAGAGTAAACTCGAAGGTTGTGACATAGTGCTCATCTTCGGGTTTTTTTGTGTTCTTAACGGTTATATCCTGATTATGGACTCTTAAAATGTTCTTTACAAGAGAAAGACCAAGCCCTGCACCTGTTCTGTCAATTTC
>JAZNVD010000201.1:0-12708 GCA_045592645.1 Candidatus Ornithomonoglobus sp.
CAGATGAAGGCAGAACGTGAACGCCGTGAGAGTATCCTTAAGGCAGAGGGTGAGAAAAAGAGTGCAATTCTTATTGCGGAAGGTGAAAAGGAAAGCCTGATTCTTCGTGCGGAGGCACAGAAAGAAGCGGAAATCCGTGAGGCAGAGGGTAAAGCGCAGGCAATAATTGAGGTGCAGAAAGCCGTTGCAGAGGGCATTAAGCTTATAAACGAGGCAGAGCCCAAAGAGGGTTATTTAACACTGAAATCACTTGAGAGCCTTAACGCACTGGCAGACGGACAGTCAACAAAGATTGTTGTACCGTCAGACATTCAAGGGCTTGCAGGACTTGCGACTTCTCTTACAGAGGTAATTAAAACGAAATAAATAAAAAATTACTGTTGCGTATGCGAAGTGTCCTTGATGACAGTAGGAAATGTAAAAAATTTAGCTTTAATAGCAGATATAAAAAATGAGCTACAGTCTAAAACTGTAGCTCATTTTTTATTAATTTCGGGTATATCGGTTCTGCATAAAATATAGTCAATGCTAACATCATAAAAATCCGCTAACAGGAGTAACGTTTCTGTTGGAGGGACTCTTTCATCGTTTTCAAATTTTGAAAGTAATGCTTGTTCAATTCCTGTTTTCATTTGTAAAGCAATCTGAGTATATCCCCTACTTTTTCGCAATAATTTAAGATTATTTTTCATATGAACACCTCTAATGACATTATGTCATATTTATTATTGACAAATATGACATTTTGTCATATAATAGAATTGTGCTTTTCCTAGGAGGGGTGTTATGACTGAGCTCGATGTTCAACAAGTACAAAAAAATTACCGGGACCAAATAACAATATTGAAAAAACGCAATGTAGAGTTGAGTGAAAAACAGCAAGCGACTCTTTTTGCTAAGTTATTCGTGAAGCAAACAACTTATTCCAATGAAGACATAGTATTTTGTAATGACAATGAGATGTTTATATCAAAAACACCCACAGGCTATGATGTTGTAGGGTACTATAAGGACCCTGCAGGAACTAAAAGTCCATTTAATGTAACTGTTTGTAAAATTAACGAAATTTGGTATCCTTCAAAAAGATATATTGCCGCAGATACAAAATCGTGTTCTGCCTCTATTCTTTTATGGTTTCTTCTTTCAATTGGCTGTACTTTGATGGGGATATTAATGTACTACTTAACATCTGCATCAATCGGCATATAATTTATTAATACATAGGAGGGAAAAATATGTTTTGTTCAAAGTGTGGTAAAGAAATGCCAGATAATAGTGCATTTTGTTCCGTATGCGGTGCTCAGTTAGGGGTGACGGGAACTAACGAATCGACACAACCGACTACAAAAGAAGGTTGGATGCTTTTGGCTGTTAAAGATGCTGTTGTAGCTGGACTTAAAGATCCTGACAGCGTTAAGTTTGGAGATTTTGAAAACATAGAAATTGATGCATATGGTAGAACATACGCTGAAGTAGTAGTTCGTGCAAAGAATTCTTATGGTGCATATGTTCCTACAAGATATGCTGTTGGATTTTTTGATGTTACTGATTCGGCACCATGTACGGTCATTCCAAAATCACTATTTGTTTTACCCGGCATAATGGTTGGAGCACAACGTAAAGTGGCAAAGAAAATGATTAAATTTGGGTCACCGAGATAATAAAATATTCTTATTTACAATAAAAAGGAAGTGTGGAAAAAAGTCCATACTTCCTTTTGCATATATGTCCGTCACTTTAACTAGCAGGGAAGATGTGTACCATCTTCCTAATAAAATTTAGGATATCCTAACACCTTATTAGAAAAGCCTGAAACGTTTTTTGTCGTTTCAGGCTTAATCTTATTATTTAGATTTAACTGTTTTTAGTGATGAAATCAACATTCTACGAATTGCGCCACATTCGTTTTGCATCTTCTTATATTTGTCTTCGTCAATACAATCTGTTTCAAAAAGTAATTCTAACCAATACTCTGTTTCATAGCACTCTTTTTGAGCAATTTCGAGTTTTGATATGAAATCGTTCTTACTTTGAGCATATTGCGCTTCGTGGAGATTTGCACCTACAGAAGTGGCTGAACGAAGCAGTTGATTAACCAGTACTGCTTCTTTATGAATTGATTTAATTTCTCTGCACAAGAAAACAATATTCTTTGCAAATTGCTTTGCTTTATCTCTTAAAACGCTATCCGCCATAATTATCACCTCTGCAATAATTATACTGCAACACTAGTGCTTTTTCAAGTGATATTCTGTACTTCGTACAGAGTGATATTTTTGATAAATCAAAAGTGTTATTAAAACCTACGGTTTTAGTGGTATTTTATTCCCCAATAAACTGCCGAAGGCAATACCACTTGCAAAGCAAATACCACTGCGAAGCAATATAACTCGCCGATAGGCGAATAAAACTGCCGAGTGTCCTTAAGAACACTCGGCATATGCAACAGTATTTTTTGGTTATTTATCATTTTTATATCTTGAGTTTGAATTCTTTAACCGCTTGCGGTTTTCCTCTGCATTTCTTATTGTACGTTTCTGTGCATATTCCTCGGGAGTGCCTTCTGTTCCCTCGCGACGCTGACGAATCTGATGCAGTTTTCTTCTGCGTTCAGCCTTTGCCTTCTTTGAACGGTTAATAAGGATTGCTATTATGATAATTATGACAGGAATGAACACCAAAGGATTGGTGATAAATTTTATGACAAGGTGAAAAATGTGTAAAACAATATTCAATTCCACGTCATTTGCAGCTACCAGATTAGCTCGTGCAATTTCGTTGTTTTTATATTTGTATACTACCTGTCCTAATACTTGTCCTTTTGTTATGGGAGCAGAAATATTTTCTGCAATTTCTGTCTCCATTGCGATTTCTGACGAAATATCCTTTCCCTTGGGGATAATAGCGAATATTTCATTTTCCACAGTTAATGATACCCGCTGGTCTCTCCTTGCCTCGTACACCTTTGAATCAGCAACAACTGTGCCGGGCGATGCAAGTGCGCCGGATTCATAATTGTTAAAACCAAAATCAAACATTGCTCTTGAAATGGTATATGAATGTGCTCCTGCGTCTACGTCATAATCGCTTGCTTTAAGAACTACTGACAGTAGCTCCATATCGTTATATTGTGCAGATGATACAAGGCAGTGGCCTGCAGCATCGGTTGTACCTGTTTTAATTCCTGTACAGGGTGCGTATACGTGGTGAGCAGAACGCGCCGAGCTTAAGAAAAGATTAGTTGCGGGTAAATCACGGTTCTGCGTGTACTTATTTGTAGGGTCTATGTGGTATGTTGGCTTTTTTACGATCTCACGGAATTTTTCGTTCTGCATACAATACTTGGCAAGTTTTGCCAGGTCTGTTGCAGTTGTGTAGTGGTCATCGTCATGAACACCACAGGCGTTTACAAAGTGAGTATTTGTAAGGCCTAATTCCTGTGCTTTTGCATTCATCATATCAACGAAATCAGGTAGCGTTCCGCCTACGTGAACCGCAATTACGTTGGCGGCGTCATTGGCACTGTATATAAGTGTACTGTTTACCAAATCCTCCATAGTAAGAACTTCACCTATAAGTATACCCATATGAGAGTCCTCAAGGGTAATAGACTCAAGTGCTTCATATGTTGCAGTAACGCTGTCACCCATTTTATCGCTTTCAAGAGCAAGAATTGCTGTCATCATCTTTGTGGTAGATGCAGGGTACATTTTCTGGTCTGCATTTTTACTGTAAAGGACTCTGTTTGAATTCATATCCATAAGCAACACCGCGCCCGCATTGGAAGTATCAGGAGCTGTAAGTGATGTGTCCTCAATATAAATTCCACTGTCTGCGGCAGGGGTAGGTGCTTCTGTCGGTTCAGCAAAAACCGCTAATGCAGAAGTTGCTATTACAGTTGCCAGTAACGCCCCTGCGAACTTTTTTAATTTATTCATAGTTATCCTCCGTATTAAAAATCACAAATAAAAAACCTTGTTCAATTCCTATTATACAAAAATCGGGAGAAAAATTCAATAGTAATATAATTTTTTTATATATTTTTAAAAAAACTATGGAAATTTTTCCATATTATTGGTATAATGGAAGATGGAGAATTGTATGTAGAAATTCTATAGAAGGGATTGTATATAGAGTTATGAAAATTTTAGTTGTAGACGATGAAAAATTATTGCTTAAAGGTATAAAGTTTAACCTTGAACAGGAAGGATATACTGTAATAACAGCAATGGATGGAGAGGAAGCAGTACATCTTGCTCACGATGGAAGCATTGATATTATTTTGCTTGATTTGATGCTGCCGAAGCTTGACGGTTTTTCTGCCTGTCGGGAGATAAGACAGTTTTCAAATGTACCAATAATAATGCTTACGGCGAAGTCTGAGGATGTAGACAAAATTCTTGGTCTTGAGTATGGTGCAGATGACTATATAACAAAGCCTTTCAATATCCGTGAGGTTGTGGCAAGAATAAAGGCAGTTATGAGACGTGTTTCGCCAGAGCCAAAGGGTGATAACAGCAAGGTTATGATTTCGGGGGATATTAGCCTTGACTATAATTTCCGCCGTTGTGTCGTTCGTGGTCGTGTGGTAGAGCTCACGGGCAAGGAATTTGATTTGCTTGAGCTGTTCTTAAAGAATCCCGATAAGGTTTACACCCGTGAAAACCTGTTGGATATTCTTTGGGGAATAGGTTATCCGAGTGAGGAGAGAACAATAGATGTTCATATGCGTCGCTTAAGAGAAAAGATAGAAGATAATCCGGCAGAGCCGAAATACCTGAGAACAAAATGGGGTGTTGGATATTATTACAGGGTGGAGCAAAACTAAAGGTAAGACGTCCTTTAATGAAATTAAAAACAAAATATCCCGTGGCACGCACACTGTACGGTTTGCGATACTTTCAGCGTACCTGATTGTAATTCTTATTACTCTGGGACTTATGTATGTATATAATACCGGTATTCTGTCGGAAAATCTTCGTTCCGAAAAGAAAATGGATTTGTATGCCAAGGCAAATATAATTGCCCAGTCAGCAGTGGATGTGTGGGACGCTGATGAGGGTATTGATATTCACCTGGAGTCAATAATTAACCGCAGACTGGCAGGCACGAACATACGCGGAGTAATCACAAATACATCATATATAGTGCTTTTCGATAACAACCGTGAAGCCAATATGATGGGCAAGGTGTTTATGCGTGATGTTATCAAGTGTGCAATAGACGGAGAACAGGCAGATTCCATTTTTGAATCGGACAGCGGAAGTACCCTGACAGTTGCAGTGCCCATTGAACGCAACGGTGAAATCATAGGCGGAATTTACCTTGCAGAGAATCTTTCTTCAATTGATGATACTGTGGATACAATTCAGGCAAACCTTATACTGTTCAGCATTATCATTCTGTTTACAATTGGATTAATCAGCGTGGGTATAAGTTATGTCATAACAAAACCTATAACGGAGTTTACCTCTGTTGCACGTGCTATTTCAAAGGGTGATTTTACTCAGCGCGTTGTTGTTAAGGGAATAAGGGAAATGAAGGACATGGGTCAGGCATTTAATTTCATGTGTGATGAGCTAAATGCCCTGGACGAAAAACGAAGGAACTTCGTTTCAGACGTATCTCATGAGTTGAAAACACCAATGGCAGGAATTAAGCTTTTGTGTGACAGCCTTGTTCAGGCAGACAATCCCGATAGAGATACAATTAACGAATTCCTTAACGATATGTCGGAGGAAATTGACAGACTTACAAGGCTTATTGACCGATTGCTTGAGCTTTCCCGTCTTGATTCAAACGCAAAGATCAATATGTCACAGGTGGATATGGCAGAGCTATGTATGGGCGTTGTGAGAAGTTTATCAAAAATTGCCCGTGAGAAAAAAATTGATCTGAATTTCCAATGCGATTCTGATAATGCAGTGATTGTTGTAGATTATGACAAAATTTATGAGTGTGTTTATAACATTGTAGTAAACGCTATTAATTATACGCCGAATTTTGGCAGAGTGGAAGTAAGACTTAATATTGACGATGTCAAGTGTGTAATTGAGGTCGAGGATAACGGTCCCGGAATACCTGATGATGAAAAATCAAAGGTCTTTGACAGATTTTACAGACTTGACGATTCAAGAGCAAGAGAAACAGGCGGTACGGGGCTTGGTCTTGCCATTACAAAGGAAGCGGTGCTTCTTCATAGTGGCAGTGTTGAGGTTGTGGATGCTCCCCAGAGGGGAAGTATATTCAGAATTACGGTTCCCGTAGCACCTGTAAATCAAATATAAAAGGAATGAAACCTATGAATAAAACGCACAGGTTAACTGCAATTGCCGTTGTCGTTGTTGTGTTGGTTGCAGCTGTATGCGGGATATGGAAGCTTGTTACCGCAGGCAGAAACAAGGCGGAGGTTGATTTATACTTCATAAACACAGCAGGGACAGGCATTGTATCAAGCAAGAAAACCGTTAAATACAGAGATGATAACGAGCTTGTATATAACACATTGGAAAAACTCCGCAGAGGCCCGTCATCAGGACGTCTTGGAGAGGTTATGTCAAGAGATACTGAAATATATAGTGCGAACTTTGACAACAGTGGCAGACTTACAGTAGAGTTTTCGCAGGAATTTCTTCTGGATGACCCGTCAAAGAATGTTCTTAACACTTATGCGGTTGTAAAAACTTTGTGCTCAACCGCTTGTGTGTCAGAGGTAAAAGTCCTCGCAGAAGGACAGCCTATACGGGACCGTGACGGAAACGCGCTTGATTTTATTTCTGCATCGGATATTAACATACAAACGGAGGAATATCACAGTGAAGTTCGTCAGGTTGCTCTGTATTTTACCGATAAAGACGAGAGCAAGCTTGTCCGTGAAATGCGTTCAATTACCATTACAGACCAGCAACCTATTGAGCAGTATATTATAAATGAGCTTATCAAGGGAACTGATGAAAAAGGACTTAAGTCGCTGTTGTCTGACAATACCGTTCTTGTATCGGTTAACGTTGAGGATAATATATGCTATCTTAATTTTAAGTCGGGATTTCTTACAGACAATTCCCGTGACGAAAATCATAACAGACTTGTGATTTATTCCATTGTAAATTCGCTTACGGAGCTGCAGACCATAAACCGTGTTCAGTTGTATATGGACGGCAAAAGGGTAGACAGCTTCGGAGCAATAAATATAAAGGACTATCTTGTAAGAAACACATCGGTAATTGGTGGGGAGTAACAGATATGAACAGAATTCAGATAAATATAAATTCGAGATTGTATACAGTAGTTGCAGAGGAGTCAACGGAGTATCTTGTAAGACTGTGTGACTATGTAAAGGAAAAGGTTAATACTGCAAAGTCCGAGGGTGTCAATATTACAGGTGAAAAGCCACTGGTTCTTGCGGCCCTTAATATATGTGACGAGTATTTCAAGCTTCTTGATAACAGCGAAGCGTCCGAAAATGTGTCAGAAATTCTTTTAAAGAACAGGGAACTGCAAAAGGAGCTTGACGCCCTTAAGGCAGAAAATGCTGATACAGAGGAGCATATAACATCAATGGAGGGGGACTTTGCCCTTACGGAGAGGATGTTAAAGGAAGCAGAGGAGAAGATAAAGTATCTTGAAGGGCAGATTATTGAGGCGGAGCAGAGAGCACGAAAGCAACGTGGAGAATTTGCAATAAGAGAACGGGAACTTTTGAATATGTTGGAGAGTAAATAATGTCAAAGGGTATGGAACTTCTTGCTCCGGCAGGAGGTATGGCAGAACTTATAGCTGCAGTTCAGTCGGGTGCTGATGCGGTGTATCTTGGTGCGGATATGTTTTCTGCCCGTGCAGGTGCAGGGAATTTTGACAGAGCCCAGCTGAAAAGTGCGGTGGAATACGCCCATTTTTACGGTGTAAAGGTCCATTGTGCCATAAACACACTTATTAAAGAAAAAGAGCTTGAGTCTGCTGTTGCCACAGCCGTTATGGCGGCGGAGTGCGGTGTCGATGCCCTTATTATTCAGGATATTGGTTTAGCAAAGCATCTTGGAAAAGTGTTGCCCGAAATTGAGCTTCACGCAAGTACGCAGATGACAGTTACATCACTTGAGGGTGTAAAGTATCTGGAAAAACAGGGGTTTTCCCGTGTTGTTCTTGCCCGTGAATTGGATATGGCAGAAATTGAGAAAATAGTAAAAGGTGCAAAAGCGGAAATTGAGGTATTTGTCCACGGCGCAATTTGTATGAGCTATTCGGGACAGTGCCTTATGTCAAGCATTTTAGGCGGACGAAGCGGAAACAGAGGCCGTTGTGCCCAGCCGTGCCGTTTATGCTATGATTTGCGGGAAAACGGCAAAGTAATTGATAGTGCATATATATTAAGCCCAAAGGATATGGCGCTTGTTGACCATCTTAATAGTCTTAAGAGAATAGGTGTCGCATCTCTTAAAATTGAGGGCAGATTAAAAAGTGCAGAATATGTAAGTGCCGTAACGGGTATCTACAGAAAATATATAGACAGTGGAGATAAAGTATCCCGTGAGGATATGGAGGAGTTAAAAAACGCATTCTCCCGTTCAGGTTTTACTGACGGGTACTTTATGGGTCAGCTGGGTGAGAAGATGATGTCTCACAAAAATCCTGCAAACAATTCAGGAAGTACATTTACAAAAGAGGCGACAGACCGTGCCAACGGTAAATTTGTACGCCATATACCAATAACCGTTTATGCAATGCTTAATGAGGGTGAAGCATTTTGTGTTACCGTTTATGACAATGAGGGACATTGTATCACTGTTAAGGGAACCGAAGTTGCACAAAAGGCTCTTAAGACGCCACTGACAGGTGAAAGAATCTGTGAACAACTGGGAAAGCTCGGAGGTACAGGATTTGTTGCAGAAAGCGTACACGCAGATGTTGCTGACGGAATTACCGTCCCCATAAAAGAAATAAACCAGGTGCGTCGTGATATGTGTGAAAGACTATGGCAGGAACGTGTCGGCGAGAATACAGCCACAGTATGTGATGTGCCGTTACAGTTTAGGGAAAAGAAAGAAACGGTGACCCCTTATCTTACGGCAACGGTAAGAACTGTTGAGCAGGGCTGTGCAGTTATCGGGACGGGCGTTGTAAAAAGAATTTATGCGTCCCCTGATGTTGCAGAGAAGCTGATAAAAGAAGGCTATGGTTGTGAGGTTGTAACAAAACTTTCAGATATTGTAATGGAGGAGGATGTACCAACAAACAATGCAATGGTATCCTCTGCAGGTGCAATGTATAAGTATGGGGATAAGGCGAAGTACGGTGACTTCAGGATGAATGTGTTTAATTCATTTACGGCGGAGGCGTTGTCAGAGCTTGAGTGTGTTACGCTGTCACCTGAACTCAATCTCCGGGAAATTGCCGAGGTTGTAAAGCACACGGAAAATATTGAAACAGAGGTTATAGGCTACGGGCGTATACCTTTGATGATTATGAAAAACTGTCCTGTAAAGGCAATGGGAAAATGTCAGAGCAATAAAGACATTTACTCTTTGAGGGACAGAAAAAATATGGAATTCCCAATAATTTGTCAAAAGGGTTGCAGGGCGGTGCTACTTAACTCGAAGCCCATATACACGGCGGACATTATTGATGAGATAACAAGGACAAACGTAAATGCAATACGTCTTGATTTTACGGTGGAAAGTCCGCAGGAGTGTAAGGATATAGTAAATAAATATATTCGCGCATTAGCGGGAGATATAATTGCACCTATGGAGGAGAATACTTTTACAAGGGGACACCTTCGACGTGGTGTAATATGAAAGGATAAGGAAAATGAGTGAAATCATATTAGCTTCAGCCTCACCAAGACGGCGGGAGTTATTAAAGAATATGGGACTTGATTTCAGCGTTATAGTATCGGATGCTGATGAGGATGCGGTGGATACATCAGTCCCCCCTGATATTTATGTTCAGGAGCTGGCACTGCTTAAAGCAACTGCAACAGCAAAACGTGTCCTTGACAGAAAGAATGCTCTCATAATTTCCGCAGACACTATAGTCGTTTATGACAATAAGGTACTGGGGAAACCAGGAGATGACCGTGAGGCAAAGGCAATGCTTAAAATGCTTTCAGGGAAAATTCATCAGGTCTATACGGGCTTTTGTGTTCTTCGTATGAAGGATGCAATGACGGTCTGCAAGAGTGTATGTACAAATGTAAGGTTCAGGCACCTGACAGATGAAAAAATAGAAAGATATGTTGCCACGGGCGAGTGCAGCGACAAAGCAGGGGCGTACGGTATTCAGGGTTATGGTGCAATGCTTGTTGATGCAATTCAGGGAGATTATTTTAACGTTGTAGGCCTGCCCGTAAGTGAGCTTGCAGAAATATTGGAAACGGAATTTAATCTGCAGATAATGTAGTTATATTGGAGGACAGAGGATATGGGTTTATTTACAAGAGATGTTGCCATTGATTTAGGTACGGCAAATACTATTATTTACGTAAAGGGTAAGGGTATAGTTGTACGGGAGCCGTCAGTTGTTGCCATTGACCGTTACAACGGTAAAGTTGTTGCCGTAGGAAATGAGGCAAACTCCATGATTGGCAGAACACCCGAGAACATTGTCGCAATACGCCCTATGAAGGACGGTGTTATTGCAGACTTTGACATAACACAGACAATGATTAAGCAGTTCATTAAAAAGGCAGACGTTGTGGGGATTATGAAGCCGAGAGTAATTGTTTGTATCCCTTCAGGAATAACAGAGGTTGAACGCCGTGCCGTCGAGGAGGCGGTTATTCAGGCAGGAGCAAAGGATGTTGCCCTGATTGAAGAGCCTATGGCGGCGGCAATGGGTGCAGGACTTCCCGTTAACCGTGCAACAGGCAGTATGATTATGGACATCGGCGGCGGAACAACCGAGGTTGCTGTAATTTCTATGGGAGGGCTTGTGTCATCGCGTTCTATAAGAATTGCAGGTGATGCCATAGACAGTGCTATTGTAAATTACCTGAAGAAAAATATGGGCATCAACGTGGGCGAGAAAATGGCGGAGGAAATTAAAATGAAGATTGCTTCTGCTTACGAGGATGATAATGTTGCCTACTGTGATGTAAGAGGCCGTGACGTACAGACGGGACTTCCCAAAACGGTGCAGGTAAGTGAAACACAGATTCGTCACGCAATTAAGGAAAATATTGATGAAATGCTTGAGGCGGTAAAGATGACCCTTGAGCATACTCCGCCTGAGCTTGCAGCAGACGTAATGGAGAGAGGAATAACCCTTACAGGCGGCGGTGCACTTATAAAGGGACTTGACAGGCTTTTAACCGAGGTTACAAGAATACCTGCGCAGGTTGCAGAGTATCCACTTGACTGTGTTGCTTTGGGAACAGGAAAGGCACTGGACAATATTAAGGAACAGCTTAACAAGAAAAGATATATATAAGGGATAAGATATGAAGTTTTTTTCAAAGAAGTGGCAGATTACAATAATAATTCTCGCAGTCATAGCCGGCGGCAGTTTTATTCTGGAGCATTTTGTGGACTTTAATCCTGTCACCGTTGCAATAAACACGGTAGCATCTCCGGTAAAGCACGGGTTTTCATATATTTCACATTCCTTAAACAGTGTAAAAGAATTCGTGTGGAATATGCGTGCTTATAAAGAGGATAACCAACGGCTTGCGTCGGAAAACATTGAGCTTAAACGTGAAAACCGAAGCATCAGCGAATACAAGTCGGAGAATGAACGCTTAAGAAAATTACTTGATTTAAAGGTTAATGCGGAGGAATATACAACTGTTGCAGCTGAGGTAATTGCTGTTTCTCATAATGATGATTACAGAAGAGTTGAGATAAGCAAGGGTACATTAGCAGGAATAGCAAAGGGCAATGCAGTAATCACTGCAGATGGACTTGTTGGCAGAGTAATTGAAGCGGGCTCTAACTATGCAATGGTTGAAACCATTCTTGCCCCCGAATCAATTATAGGAATAAAAGTATCAAGAAGCGGCGGTTCGGGACTGGTTGAGGGTGACTATGACCTTGCCCGTAATGCACAGTGTAAGCTCACCTTTGTTGATAAGGAAACGCCTGTAATTGTGGGTGATGTAATAGAAACATCAGGCAGTGGCGGTGCATACCCTGCAGGGCTTGTTATAGGAACGGTAATGAATATATCAGCAGACCGTTCAGGTACACTTAATTATGCAGTTATTGACACAGCAGTAAACTTTGATATGTTGCGAGAGGTACTGGTTATAACGGCAACGGAATAACTACGGAAGGAGTATAGATATATGGGAAAAATATCGGCGGCAATATGGGTTATCGTATTGTATATCCTAAATAGCGTATTTGTTCAGGTTATATCTATAAACGGGTCTCATGCAGACCTGCTTCTTGCTTTTCTGGTGGTATATGCCTTTATGAAGCGGAGGTTTTCCGCAGTTTCGTATATGACAATTATATGTGCCTTGTTAAACGGCACAATTACGGGCAGGGTTTTTCTTGTAGTTACGATGATAACGGGTGCTACAGGAATGATTGCATATAACTGCTCCAATTATTTCAGATTTATAAATGCAGGCATAAGAATTGCAGGTGTGAGTTTTGGTATGGCATTTATATGTGAGATACTTGAGTATTTCTTTACTTATCACACCCTTACGGGCACGGCGGTATTAAGCTACGCATTGCCCGATGCAGTTTATACAGCGGTTGTTTC